>NZ_CAUUGJ010000072.1:0-12403 GCF_963544685.1 uncultured Fretibacterium sp.
CCCTCCGATGAGGGTGATGATCACGCACATCACCAGCGTGTCCTTGACCTGGGGCAGCGTCACGTAGCGGAACTTCTGGAACGCGTTGACCCCGTCGATCTCCGCGGCCTCGTAGAGCTCCTGCGGAATCTTCTGGATCGCCACCAGGAAGAGCAGCATGATGTAGCCCATGTACTGCCACTGCGAGGTCGCGATGATCGCGAAGATGGCCGTGTTCTTCTCCCCGAGCCACGCATGGCACAGCCCTCCGAGCCCGATGCCCCTGAGCCCCTGGTTCAGCAGACCGATGCTCGGATGGTAGACCAGCTGAAAGAGGAGCCCCACCACCGAGATGGAGATGACGGAGGGCAGAAAGTAGACGGTGCGGAAGAAGGGCTGCATTCCGCGGAAGAGTTTTTCCTCCAGGACCGCCGCGAAGACCAGGCCCAGGCCGACCTGGAAGACGATGGATATCGCGGAATAGAGAACGTTGTTCTTGAGCGCCGTGTAGAAGACGGCGTCCGAGAAGAGCTTCCGGTAATACTCCAGTCCGACGTACACCCTCTCGCTGGAGAACGCCTTCCATCGATAGAGGCTCAGGACGAAGCTCTCCGCGATGGGGTAGTAGACAAACAGCAGAAGCAGAAGAAGCGCCGGCAGCAGGAAGAGAAGGGCCAGCTTTTTATTGCCGTAGATATTCATGCAAGATCTCCCTCTTCAAGGATCTCTTCCGTTTCAAGAATCTCTTCCGTGACGAAGGGGCCGCCGGATGCGGCCGGCGGCGGCCCGGGAAAACATTATAGGGAAGCGCTGATTAAAACAAAAATGCATATTTTACCAAAGGTAAGTATGCAAAACATCTATAGGCAAAAATCTTCAGCGCTTCCCTAAAAATTAACATGGGGGCTTCGCCCCCAAGCCCCCACGCCGCTATCCTGATAGCGGCGGCCCCGGCAAGTTTCTTACTCGAAACAGGCAAGCTGGGGTACCACAGGGGGCTTCATGGATTAAATCAGCGTTTCCATAGAAAAAAGCAAAAGTGCCGAATCGCCTGCCGGCGTCGAGGACGAGGCTCTCGGGCCCCGGCATGAGCGAACGGCCTAACACAGTAAGCGGCCTGCAGCGACAGGCCGCTTACCGCCCCGCCCTACTGCTTCGCCGCCTCCGAGCGCACCGCCGCAGCGGCGGCCTGCACGTCCTTCATGACCTCCTCGGGGCTCTTATCCCCGTTCAGGAGCTCCTGAAGATCGGGAAGATAGACGTCCGAGATCTTGATGTCGATGTCGGTATCCAGCCAGAGCGCCATCCCCTCGGCCCTGGTGACGGCCTCGAGCCCTTTGACCAGCATCTCCATGGAGTTCTCCTTGTTGACGGCGCCGATGACGGGGCTGGGCCACCCCATGGCCCGGACCATCTTGTCGGAGTTCTCCTTGTTCGTCAGGAAGCTCAGGAAGGCGACGGCCTGGTCGGGATGCTTCGTCCTGGCGGAGACCATGAACCCGTCCGGAGCCCCCGTCAGGAACTTCGGGTTGCCGGGGGTCCCCTCGATGGACGGCATCGCGAAGAAGCCCCAGTTCCCGGCCATCTTCTCCTCGATGTCCCGGAACTCCTCCAGCTCGACGTAGACCATCGCGACCTGACCGCCGTAGAACATCTCGAGCGCCATGTTGTGCTCCGTGGAGTTGGCCCCCATGCTGAAGTAACCCTTGTCGTTCAGCCCCTTGAAATACTCCAGGGCCTTAACGTAGCCGGGGTCGGTGAACTCGCCGGAGGCCGCCGCGTAGTCCTTCTCGCGCACCTCCTGGGGAACGCACTTCTGGTTGAGCCCCGTGATGTAGTGGCAGCTCGCCCAGGGGTAGATGTTGCCGAACCCGATGGGCGTGACGCCCGCCTGCTTCAGTTTCTCGAGCCCGGCGGTGAACTCCGTCCAGGTTTCGGGCTCCTTCAGGCCGTTGTCCTCGAACATCTTTTTGTTGTAGACGAAGAACTTTCCGTTGATTCGGTAGGGCACGCCATAGTACCGTCCCTGCGTCGCGAAGGGCTCCAGCCCGGCCTTCATGAAGCCGTCGCGCCAGGAGGGCTCCTTCTCGAAATACGGCGTCAGGTCCAGGACCGCCCCGGAACGGATGAAGTTCCGGGCAAATTCGCCGCTCCACGAGAAGAAGATGTCGGGCTGCTGGTCGGTCCCCATCTGGATGCGCAGCTTGTCCTTGATGGGCTCGTCGCCGGCCGCCTCGATCTGGATCTTGACGTCGGGGTGCGCCTTCTCGAAATCCCTGGCGACCTGGACAAAAAAGTCGTTGTACTCCACCTTCGGCCACTTGTGAAGGAACTTGAGCGTCACCGGGTCGCCGGCCTCCGCGGCGCCGCACAGGACAAACGCCGACAGCACGAACAAAAACGCGTACAGGACAAATCTCGAACGGAACTGTTTCATTGCTGTTTTTCCTCCTTGATCTGGGTGTCCGTAAACTTCCCCTATTCTTTCTCCGTCATTCCGCGACGGGTCGGTAAGCCCTGGGATGGCCGAAGGCCCCGTAATAGGAGCATGTGGCGGCCGCACTCCGGGCCGCCTCCCTCAGGGCGAGCGAGGGCTCCTCGCCGGAGACGATGCCCACGATCAGCCGTGCGATGAAGGCATCCCCGGCGCCCAGCGTGTCCACGACGCGGCAGGGAACGGCCTCCTGCCGCCAGGTCCGCCCGCCGTAACGCAGGACGGCCCCCTTCGCCCCCCGGGTGACCAGGGCCAGCCGCACCCCCCGGTCCTCCACGCGCGCAAGGAACGCCTCCAGCTCGGACTCCTCCGTATCCCTCGTGCCCGGGAACATCCTCGAGCCCGAAAAAAAGGCGTAATCCACCGAGCCAAGGACCCGGTCCAGATACGCCTCGTCAAATTCGTTCGAGAAGTCGAAGGCCAGGATGCGGCTGTTCGCGCGAAGCTCCTGCAGCTGTCCCTCGATTCCGCTGTAGATGCTGGTGTGGACGACATCGAAACCATGAATGAAACCGAGGTCCTCCGGGGTGAGGACGAGCTTGGAGCTGGCGCCCTTCTCCCCCCCGACAAAGGTCCTGTCCCCGTCCACGAGGGCCACGCGGGTGTAGGAGTTCCTCTCCGGAAGCACCTTGACCCGGGACGTATCCAACCCCTCCAGGCCCAGTGCCTCGAGAAGCCAGCTTCCCCCCTCGTCGTCCCCGACGGCGCCGACGTAAGCCGCGGCCTCCGCCCCGAAGCGCAGGGCCAGCACCGGGACGTTGACCGCATTGCCGCCGGGATACATCAGGCCCTGATCGATGTACCGGTCCAGAACGTTGTCGCCGACCCCGACGATCCTCATGGCCTAATACTCCGCGAGGCCGCCGTAATAGCGCCGGCCGTCCGGGTTGTGGTCCTTGTAGACGGAGAGGTAATAGTAGAAGAACTCCAGCGGGACGAAGAGGACCATGGGGTCCAGGGCCGGATGCAGCCCGCCCTCGAAGTCGCGCACGTCGAAGACAACGACGTTTTTGCTGTGCCGTTCGACGAAGCGCAGGCTCCGCTCCGTGACCGGCCGCGAGGCGTCGTTCCCCAGAAGGAAGACGTAGGGCACGTCCTCCTCGACGACCTCCAGGGGACCGTGGCGGAACTCCGACGCGTTGAGGCTGCACCCGTGGGTCCAGGTGAACTCCAGCATCGTGATGACCCCTTCTTTGTATCCCAGGGGCAGCAGGTTCCCCGCGGAGACGGTGTAGATCAGGTCCCATTTCGAGGCCCGCTCCCCCAGGGCCTTCATGTCCTCTTCGACGTCGTTCACCAGGCGCGCGAGGACCTCGGGGAGCCTCCGCATATCCTCCATGATGGGCTCCAGCCCCTCGACCCCCGCCTCCTGCATCGCCCGCAGCGCGAGGCAGTAGGCGATCAGGAGATGAACCTCCCAGATGCAGTCCGCATGGTAGTCGACCAGGAACTCCGCCGCGTCCGCAAGGGGGTTCTCCGCGGTCTTGGTCACGGCGACGGTCATGGCCCCCCTCCGCCGCGCAAGGGCCAGGGAATCGCAGACCTCCTGCGTCCTGCCCGAATCGCTGACCCCGACGACAAGGGTATTCCGCCCCAGGACATGCGGAGGCTCGCAGAGAAAGTCCATGCCGCTGAAGGCCCCCGAGCGCAGCGACGAGAGGGACACCAGCATTCTCTGCGCCGTCTGGCAGGCGCAGAGCGGAGAGCCGCAGGCCACGAAATAAAGGGTGTCGATCCCCCTCCGCCGCATCTCGGGAAGGACCTCCGCCTCGATACGGGGGAAGACGTCCCCCAGGACATGGCGCACCTCATCGGCCATGTGGGCCGTTACCAGAAAATCCACGTTGTCCTTGTCCAGATTCAGCATCGTTCCGTCCGATCCTTTCAGGCTCGCTTGCGTTCGCACTTTTATAAAGTGGTACTGCCCGCAAAAAAGCGTTCCAATTTCAAAGAGACTCCTCCGAGTGATTCAATACAAACCCTTTATGATGACGCTTCCCGAAACCTTCCTATAGACCGGGCTTCAAAAGCCATGACAGGATCGCTTTTTCCCGTACCAATATGTTCAATATATCACGCCGCGGCGGGGTGTCAATATCCGGGCGTCCCCTACAGGACCTGTATGGCGAACCGGAACCTCTGAAGCTCCTTGCTCACGCTGTCGTCCTCGGGCTCGTACAGCCGCTGGAGCCCGCAGGAGCGGACGAAGTCGTCCAGGCGGCGGCCGCTCCTGTCCCTCAGTTTGCGCAGGTTGTCGTAGGACACCTCGCCGCTTCCGCCGCCCTTCAGGTTTTGCAGATGGGCGAGATTGAAGTCGGAGAAGGCCGCGGTATGGGTTTCGGCGTCCAGGTAGAAGAGCCCCGGCCTGTCCAGCGCGCCCCGGCGCAGAAGGAGCTGTCCCTGCCGCAGCTCCGCGCTGAAGAGGTCCGGGCAGAAGAAGACGCGGTCTCCTTCGGCGCGCAGGCGGCAAAGGGAGCCCTCGAGCCTGAGGGGCGAGAAGTTGCCGATTTCGCGCACCCTCAGCTCGAGCTTCTGCGCCCGCAGGCGCATATCCGTATTCCTCAGGAAGAGCCAGCCCCAATGCCTCCGTTCGATATCGTCGGGAAGGCGCAGGGACGTCTCCCCCCGGGCCGACAGCCCGAGCAGGAACAGAAAGTCAATCTCCCAGGGATCGGTCAGGAGTATCTCACGATCGCCGACAATCAAAGGTCTCTGATGCCCCTGCGCGGACAGGGGGAGCACCACCTCGAGCGGTTCCTCCCCCTTTGGCCCTCCGCTCTCCGGGGACAGCTCCGCGCGCCTGAGGAAGAGGGACGACGCGGAGTCGCCCAGTTCCTCCAGCCACTCCGGGAACCCATCGTCCTGCGCGTCCAGAAAGGCCCTGCGCTCCGGCAGGCAGGGGGCCTGCATCTCATCCAGACGGAAAAGCTCCCCATCCCTCACGTTGGATGCCAGCCAGGCATCCCCGGCCGGCGTCAGGGCGATTTCGAAGAGCGTAAAGCGGCATTCGGTCATGCAGTGCTGTGCGTTGGCGCCATGGATGAAGGTCGCGGGGGGCCGCTGGAAGGCGGACCGGGAGAAGGTATAATGCGTCTTGTGCTGCAGGCCGAGCTCCTCCTGGAGCTCCCGGACGAGCGTATGCTCCAGCGCCCGCCCGATCAAGGCCTCCTCGTCGGCCGACAGGGGGCGGGGAAGTCCGTAGAGCAATTCGATCCCCCGCTCGGTCGTCATCCCCGGCTCGGACGCCTTCAGGTCGTGAAGGTTGACCCGCCCGCCGGGAAAGCCGTAATTTCCGTGCAGGGCGTTGTCGGGGTCGTCCTCCCGGTTCTCGCGCCGCTTCAGGATGAAGCGGCCCTCCCTGCGGATAATGCCCCAGGCCACGAAGGTACGGCGGATGGGAGGCCCCTTGGTCCGCTCCTCGCGCAGAACCTCCATGGCATGGAGTACCTTGTGCTGCCTCGAGATGTCGTCGTTCGTCCCGGCGGCCCAAAAGCCCTCCCAGAAGGGGCCCTGCCCCTCCGCGAGGAGCGAGAGCAGAGAACAGGCGAACAGCCGTGCCGGGTAGGAGATGAAGCGCCAGACCCCCTCCCGCACCCGATCGGGTTCCAGCAGGCCGGCCCGGCAGAAGATCTCCTGCACCAGGGCCACCGTCGCCCGCGGGCAGTCCGAATCCTCCTCGATGAGCCGCTCCAGCTCCCCAGCGGCGACCTCCGTGACCCCGCCTCCCTCGGCGGCACAGAGGGGCAGGTGACTCAAAAATTTTTTCCAGACCTCATTCACGTCCGCGGCCTCCCCGAGTCGAGATACGAGCCTCCGCCCATCCGGCGAAAGAACTCCTCCGGGACCGTTCCCCCGGCCCCACCTCCGAATCATAGCACCATCCGGCCCCAGGTTTGGGAAAATTCTCGCCCCCGCCCAAACGCGAAGGGCCTTCGGCCCGCGGCTCCGCCTCTTTCGCAAGGCATCCCCACGGTCCCGAAGGCCCGGAACGGCAAACGACTGCATCCGCACTCGGAACGGATTTTGAGAATGGGCGGGACGTCGCCCCCTTCAGGATGTCACTTCAGGCCGCGCAGCACCAGCTCCGCAATCACCGCCGAGCCCATGAACGTCCCGATGAAGACGAAAAGTCCAACCAGGACGATCCTCCAGCCCTGCGTCCGGAGCACACCGATGTCCTTTCCGACGGCGAGTCCCGCATAGGCCAGAATCGGAGTGCAGAGCCCGATGAAGCTGACCTTCGAGACCCACGCGGTCAGCTGCTCCGCTCCGGGGAAGCCGGGGATCGTCACGATGCAGCCCAGCGTGACGATGTAGGCCACGGAGGGAAGCCCCTTCCAGGGCATGACGTGGGCGATGAGGACGCCGCCCGCGACGATGCCGAGCAGCACGAGGATGCCGGGAATGGAGTCCGTGAAGAGCTGGGCCGCCGCGGCCGCGCCCTGTGCGCCGAAGACGGCGAACCCCTTCGCCCCAACCCAGTTACCGATCAGCACCTGCGCGGCACAGATCAGCAGGAATATCGTCATCTGACGGTAGCTCATGCTAATCCTCCCCCTCCTCGGCATTCATGCCGACGGGCACGCTCGGGGCCTCCCCGACCCCCATGATCCGGACAAGCCAGTTGGCGATCGGAAGGCTCAGGAACACGCACATGTAAACCCCGTCGAGCCCCGAGAACATGTTGCTTGCCGAGGCCAGGGCCAGCAGCTCGTCCTTGAGTTGCGGGTACATCGTCACCAGGGGGGTGACCGCGGCGGTCATCATACTGGCACTGCCCGTCCCCGTCGCCATGGCCAGGGCCTGGGGGCTGAAGAAGGGCATCGTCGATGCGACGAAGGAGGAGAGGAAGCTGCAGAAGAGGGCTCCGAAGATCGTCCCCGTGACGTAGACGCCCATGACGCCGCGTCCCTCGGGGGTGTCGAGCCCGTACTTCTCGCCGATGATGGCGATGTTGGGCTCCCGCGCGTTGGAGAACGCCGCCCCCACCGCCTCGCGGCGCAGGCCCAGCAACACGGCGATGGGGACGCCGAAGAACACGGTACCGATGTTGCCGAACTCCTGAAGCACCAGGGCCGGCCCGGACTGGACGACCTTCCAGAAGTTGGGCCCCACCAGGGTCCCGTAACGCGCCATCAGGAGGAAGAACGAGACCCCCACGAGGGACGACGCCTCGAACATGTCGCTCTGCTTCAGCACTCTCAGGGCGGGCAGCCCGCAGAGGGCTCCCAGCACGAAGGAATAGAGCAGGGGGATCAGGACCAGCATACCCGGCCCGAGCTTGAAGGTCCGAACCCCGACGGTCTCGGCCAAAACCGTGAAGACGAGAACCAACAGGTGCAGCTTCCAGTTTCGCAATGCCTTATCGACGATATCCATGCCGCAACGACACTCCTTTTGCCAGACTCTTCCACCAAACCCTTCTGCCAGATCCTTCTCCGGCCTGAAGCACGGATGCCCCGCACAGGGCCCGCCAACTTCTCAAGCCCTTTTTGCCCTTTTCCCCGAAAAAGCGTCCTCACCTTCCGGTGCTGCCGAAGCCCCCCTCCCCCCGTTCCGTGGCGTCGAGCGCCTCCGCCTCGCTCCACGCCACCCGCGCGACGGGCGCGACGACCATCTGGGCGATGCGGTCTCCCGGCTCGACGACGAAGGGCTCCTGGCCGAGGTTCATCAGGATCACCCCGATCTCTCCGCGGTAGTCCGCGTCGATCGTACCCGGGCTGTTGGGAAGCGTGACGCCGTGCTTCAGGGCCAGGCCGCTCCGGGGGCGGACCTGTGCCTCGTACCCCTCCGGGAGGGCGATGCGCAGGCCCGTCGGAACCAGGGCCCGGCCGCCCGGAGGGATCACACGGGCCTCCGACGCCCGTAAATCCACCCCGGCCGAGGCCGGGGTGGCATATTCGGGCAAGGGAAAGTCCTTCGCCCGTCCGGAGCGTGCGATCAGCACCCTGACCATCTTGTCGGGCATGAAACCCTAGCGGTCCCTCCGGGGACGGTCCCCGCCGAAGCGGCGCTCCCGCCCGCCCCTGTCGCGATCCCCGCGATCGCCGAATCCGGGGCGGTCGCCCCGGGGCGGTGCGGGCGGGGCCTTCTCGGCGATGCTCGCAATCAGGTTGTCGCGCTCGTGCTCATCGGGCAGCGCAGCGGCAAAGCCGGCGGTGCGCACCTTGTCCTCGTCGGCCAGGAGGCGCCGCCGGGTGAGGTTGACGCGGCCCATGTCGTCGATCTCCTTGACCATGACGAGCACGCGGTCCCCGGGCTTGAACACGTCCTCGACCTTGGGCACGCGGTGCGTGCTCATCTCGCTGAGGTGCAGCAGCCCCTCCTTGCCGGGCAGACACTCCACGAAGGCGCCGAACGCCATCAGGCGCGTGACGGTGCCCCAGTAGACCTCCCCGGCCTCCAGGTCCTTCGTCAGGGCCAGAACCATGTCCCGGGCCTCGTCCACCTGCTCCTGCGTCGGCCCGGCGATGCTCACCTCGCCCGTATCCTCCACGTTCATCTTGACGCCGGTCCTCTGCGTGATACCGCGGATCGTCTTGCCGCCGGGGCCGATGACGTCCCGGATTTTCTCGGGGTCGATGCTCATCTTGAGGATGCGCGGCGCGTTCGGCGACAGGGAGTCCGGGACGGAAATCTCGGCCTCCATCCTATCGAGGATCTGCATACGGGCCTGCTTCGCCTGGGACAACGCGTTCTGGAGGATCTCCCGCGTGATGCCGCCCGCCTTGTTGTCCATCTGGAGGGCCGTCACGCCCAGGCGCGTGCCGGCGACCTTGAAGTCCATGTCGCCGTAATGGTCCTCGAGCCCCTGGATGTCCGTCAGCACGCGGACCTTGTCGCCCTCCTTGATCAGCCCCATGGCGATGCCCGCGACGTGGCGCCGCAGGGGAACGCCCGCGTGCATCATCGAAAGGCTGCCGCCGCAGATGCTGGCCTGCGAGCTCGAACCGTTGGACTCCAAGATGTCGGAGACGACGCGGACCACGTAGGGGAACTCGTCCTCCGTGGGGATGACGGGCCGCAGCGCGCGCTCCGCCAGGGCTCCGTGACCGATCTCGCGCCGGCCGGGGCCGCGCATGGGGCGCACCTCGCCGACGGAATAGGGCGGGAAGTTGTAGTGCAGAATGAAGCGCTTGGCGGGCTCGTCCAGCTTGATGCCGTCCAGCACCTGGTCGTCCTCCCCCACCATGCCCAGCGTCGTCACGGCCAGGGACTGGGTCTCGCCACGGGTGAAGAGCGCCGAACCGTGGACACGGGGCAGGATCCCCGTCTCGCAGGAGATGGGGCGCAGCTCGTCCATGGCCCTGCCGTCGACTCGAACCCCCTCGTCGACGATGATGGCGCGCATGATGTCCTTGACGCGCCCGTCGACGCATGCGGAGATGTACTCCCCCTTGTCGGGGAACGCCTCGGAAAAATGCTCCTTCGCCGTCCTCTTGACCTCCGCAATCTTCTCGTAGCGGGGCTTCTTCTCATGAATGCGGACGGCGGCGTCGATCTCCCGGTCCAGGTTCGCGCGGACCCAATCGTCGATCTCGGAGATGCGCTCGGGGAGGGGGATCACGATCTCGGGCTTGCCGATCTCCTCCTTCATCTGCCGGAAGAGGGCGATCAGCTTGCGGATCTCGGAGTGGGCCAGGTCGAGAGCGTCGACGAGGACCTCCTCGGAGACCTCCTGAGAGCCGGACTCCACCATGGTGATGCCGTCGTCGTGACCGGCGACCAAAAGCTCCAGCCGGGACTCGGCCATCTGCGCCTCCGTGGGGTTGACGATCAGACTGTCCCCGACCAGTCCGATGCGCACCGCCCCCACGGGGCCGCCCCAGGGGATCCCCGAGATGGACAGGGCCGCCGAGGCCGCATTGATGCCCAGCACGTTGGGCGGATAGATCTGATCCATCGCCATGACCGTGCTCACCACGTGGACGTCGTTGCGCATGGCGTCGTCGAACAACGAACGGATGGAGCGGTCCGCGACGCGCGCGCTGAGGATGGCGGACTCGGAGGGCCGCCCCTCGCGCTTGATGAACCCGCCGGGGATCTTCCCGGCCGAATAGTAGCGTTCCTCGAAATCCACCAGCAGGGGGAAGAAATCTATGCCCGTCCGGGGCGTGTCGGTGACGCAGGCCGTCGTCAGCACGACCGTCTCCCCGTGGGACGCCATCACCGCGCCGTTCGCCTGCTTGGCGACCTTACCCGTCCGGAAGACGATCGGCTGCTCGCCGATCCGTACGGAATATTCCTTTTCCATATAATAGCCTCCTCGATTTTTTATCTTTTCCTGCGTAAACGAGGACAAGAATAACACAACACGAACGTTAGTCCAAGGGAAAAGTCCAAGAATGTACAGTCCGAGGCCGGGGAGAACAAAATCCCCGGCCTCGGACTCCGCATCGTGTATTTTTTACGTCTTGCTTCCAATCATGGATGGGCGTCATGGGCCTATACCCGGGAATTTAAAAAATACCGCCCCGCCCGAATGGCCTCGGCGTGCGGGTGCGTCAGGGAGTACAGGACGAAGTACTCCAGGGGAGGGAGCTCGAAGTCCAGCAGCGGGACCGACGCGAGGGCGCCCGAGTCCAGATGTCCCCCGATCAGCCTGCGGGGCAGGAAGCTGTACTTGTCCTCCTCCAGGACGTAGGGGATGATTTTGCTACCGACGTCGATGTCCAGCTCGAAGCTGGGGAGCCGGCCGAACAGCTGCCTGACCGTATGCGTGTCCAGGAAGCTGGAGTACAGGATGGGAAGGCCGGGCAGGTCCCGCAAGCAAACGCCCTCGCGGCGCCTGGGGTTGGCGCCGCGGGTCACCAGCAGCATCGCGTCGCGGTACAGCAGGTCGCAGGCATATCCCTCTCGGTTGCAGGGGTGATGGGTGTAGCCGACGTCGAAAGCCCCGCTCAGGACCCTGTCGATGACCTCGCTCGAATGTTTCAGGACCAGACGGAACGCGCTGCGGGGCAGTGCGTTCCGAAGCCTGTGCACCTCCTCCGGAAAACAATCAAAAAAAGCGTGGACGCAGCCGACCAGCAGACGCCCGGGATCCCGTCCCATCGTTCCAATGCGCTCGAGGGCGCTCTTTTCCAGCGACAGAATTCTCTCCGCGTAGCCGACCAGTTCGTTTCCCGCCGCCGTGGGTTCCACGCGCCCTCGGAGCCGCGTGAGCAGCGTCTGCCCAACCTCACGCTCCAGCTCCTGCACGCGCCCGCTGATCGTGGACTGGGAGACGTGGAGCCTGCACGCGGACCTCGTGAAGCTCCCCGTCTCGACGACGTCCAGAAACGACCTGAGAAATTCCGTGTTCATGTCACGTATCCCCTTCCCTATCGAAATTTCCAGCTCCCAAAAATCCGAACCCGAAAAAACCGATGGAGCCCATCGAAAAATCCCGTTTTACGGCGGAGACGCCCTGGGGTATCCTGTTTGAAGTTTGCCAGGCCAACCTCATTCGGCAATCAGGGAGATTATATCGTTTTTCCGCACCCTTAATACTTCGGAGGTGACCCATGGGCCGTCTGCTGATGGTGGAGAGCTGGGTAGGCGCGACGGGAAGACTGCTGCCGCCAAAGATTCCGGAGCTCGGACATTCCTACACGCTGGTCACGCGGGATCCCGGGCGTTATCGCTCTTCCTGGGGCCGGGACGGGCATCCGGTGCTGGAGTACGCGGACGAGGTCGTCGTGGCGGAGACGAACGAGCTCGAACCGATGTTGGAGGCGCTGGGCGGCCGGTCGTTCGACGGGGTCCTGACGGTCTGCGACTACTACGTCGAGACGGCGCGCCGAGCGGCGCAGCGTCTGGGGGTTCCCTGCCCCTTCCCGGAACGCGTCGGCGACGTGCGCCGGAAGCATCTCATGCGCCGGTGTCTCGATGCGGCGGGGCTGGGGAACGTCCGCCACGTTGCGGCGTCCGACTGGGCGGGGGTGGTGG
>NZ_CAUUGJ010000073.1:0-12277 GCF_963544685.1 uncultured Fretibacterium sp.
GGGAGCGCTTCCATGAGAGATTCCGGGACGGCGAGCGATTCCGGGACGGCGGCGGGGCATGAATACCCTTCGCGTCCCGGTCGATCCCTGGAACCCCGATCCCGCCGTCCTGCGGGAGGCCGCCGCGGTCCTGAGGCGCGGCGGGCTGGTCGCCTTTCCGACGGAGACCGTCTACGGGCTGGGGGCAAACGCCCTGGACGCCGATGCGGTCCGGGGCATCTACCGCGCGAAGGGGCGGCCCTCCGACAACCCTCTGATCCTGCACCTGGCGTGCAGGGAGGAGGCCGAGCGGCTGGCCCGTCCGACCCCGCGGGCCCGGAGCCTCATGTCGGCCTTCTGGCCCGGCCCCCTGACCCTGGTGCTTCCGGCGCGGCCCGTCGTCCCCGCCGAGACGCGGGGGGGGCTCGATACGGCGGCCCTCAGGATGCCGGACCATCCCGTCGCCGCCGCCCTGATCGAGGCGGCCGGGTTCCCGCTGGCGGCGCCCAGCGCCAACCTGAGCGGGCGCCCCAGTCCCACGGATGCGGACAGCGTGTGGGAGGACCTCGGGGGGCGGGCCGATATGATCCTCGACGCCGGGCCCGTGTCCGTGGGGATCGAGTCCACCGTGCTGGACATGACGGCCGAGCCGCCGCTCCTGCTTCGCCCCGGGGGGCTCTCCCGGGAAGTGCTGGAGGACTTTCTGGGCGTGGGCCTCGGTTGCCCGGAGGTCCCGAGCGCGCGGTCCCCGGGAACGCGCTATCGCCATTATGCCCCCTTCGTTCCGGTCTGGATCTGGGAGGGGGGCCCGCTGCCCGAGGGGGCGGACCCCGGGCGGTGCGGCTTCATGGGGCTGACGTCGCCATCCGCACCCTTTGCGCGGTCCCTCCGCTTCGACTCGCCGGAGAACTATGCCCGCGGGCTCTTTGCGGGCTTTCGGGCCATGGAGTCCGCCGGCGTCCTCGGGATCGTCGTCCAGTGGCCCCCCGCGTCGGGCGTCGGCCTGGGGTTGAGGGACCGCATCCGGCGCGCGGCCCGAACCGGTGCGGAGGACGATTCGGCGGCTTCAGCCTCTTTGGGGTTGTGATTTCCGCCTTTTCGTGTAAATTAAGAAGGCGTTCGTCGGGCTGCCGCAGCAGGATGAGCTTCCGGTTTTCCGGGTAGCCCGGATTTGATGGCCAAGCCTGCTGCGGTCCGGCCCCATGTCCTTTTGTGCCGCGTCGGTACGGGAGGCTGGGAAATAGTTTTGCCGTCCTGGAGGAAAGAACGATGCGTTGGATTATTTTGGCGTTATCCTTGGGAACGTTTGTTCTGTCGATGATTCACAGCGTGTTCATGCTCTTCGGCCTCTTTCCGGTGAGCTCCGGATCCATGCCGCCGTGGCTGGTCGGGGCCCTGACGATCACATCCGCCGTATTTGCCATGATCGGCGGGATCGTCGCCTTCAACCGGAACCGGATGGGCAGTGTCTATTTGATGCTGGGGGCCCTGCTCTGCATCGTCTCTCCCTCCGAGTTCTGGATCTACGGGAGCCTGTACCTGATCGCCACGGTCCTCTGCTTTTTCCTTCCTCGCCGCTCCGATTTTGCGGACGATGAGGATGACTATGGGGAGGACGAGCCCGATGCCCCCGAGGAGGAGCTGATCGATCCCCGGGAACTGCGGCGGAGGCGTCGGGAGCAGCAGGCGCGGGTCGCCTCCGCCCCGCAGGAGAGGGAGAGGACGGTCCCGCTCCCCACGATGCCGGAGGAGCTGCCCAAGGTACGGAGGAGGAGCTCCAAGACCTGCCCCACCTGCGGTGCCAACGTCGCGATCGACCACCGCTATTGTCCGACCTGCGGGTCCTCCCTGCATATTCCCGCCGATGCGGGCCCGGAGGAGCCCGCGGTCCCCGAGCCGCCGAAACACGAGGCGATCCCTTATGCCGAAGAGCCGGTCGCCGAGGCTGTCGATACCGTCCGGGGCCCGGTTGTTTCCCCTCCCGACGAGGCGGAGGACGAAGTTCCCCCGGAGCCCCTGGAGGACCTGTTCTGCCCGCCCGAGACGGAGGAGTTTCAGGTTACCGCTCCGCACAAGGTGTTCGTCAGGCCCCGGAAGGAGAATGTGTGCGTCCCGATACGTCCGCTGAACATCGACCCCGACGCCTCCTATCAGGAGTTTTCCCAATACGCGCGGCGGAGAAAGCGGCGGACCCGCTCCCTGGGGCGCCGGTTCGCGGGGGTCCTGATCCTGCTGGGGGTGATCGGGGGGGCGACGTGGTTCCTTCTGGGGCTGCGGAAGCTGCCGGAGAACCAGCTTCCCGTGCGTCCGGAACCTGCTCCGGAGCAGCCGGCCCCGCCTTTGCCCTCGCCCGTGGTGAATAGCATCGATGTCGCCCGGCCCCTCGGACCGTCCATCGACCTGCCGTCCCTGACGATTCACGAGAAGCCTGCGCGCGGCAGGGTGATGGGGTCGAACGTAAACCTGAGGGAGGATCACTCCACCACCTCGAAGTCCGTCGTGCGCCTGCAGACGAACGACCAGGCCGAGATCCTCGAGACCTGGGAGGGCACATCCGGGTCGCTCTCGGGCGTCTGGTATCGGGTCCGTACCGGGGCCAACAAGGAGGGCTGGATCTACGGGCAATATTTCCTGCCCATGGGCGAGGCGCTTCCCAAGGGGTATACGGACGTGCTGCTGAGGTCCTTCGGGGCCAACAAGGCGGAGATGATTGCGACCCTGGGGCAGCCGGCCCGGAGCAAGGGGGCCTCCCTGGGCTGGCAGGGGCTGACTGCCACGCTGAACGGCGATGCGGTCACCCGGCTTCAGCTCACATCCTCCGGCCGAGAGCTGAAGAACGGGGTCAGGGTCGGGATGACGCAGGCGGAGCTTCTCCGGGCCATGGGGTACCCGTACCAGTTGGGCTCCGGTCAGTGGCGCTACGCCGAGTCGGACGGCCGGGGAATGAGCGTCCACTTCGGGAAGGACGGGGCGGTGAAGAGCGTTACGGTAGGCAGGCCTTAGCTCGAGCCCTTGGTCGGCCCGGGCGAATGACGCGAGGCCTTCGCCGGCCGATGGCGGAGCCCTCGCGGGCTCGACCGAGTTGGAATCGTTTTTCCACGTCGCGGCCGCTGCTTCCGCCTCGCGAGCCTGTTCCGTACCCAACCCGAAGTCGGGCGGGGCTTTTGTGTTGACGAATCGACTGTCTGTGCGTAGAATTATTGAGTTCTATACGGCGCATGGCCGGGGCGCAATCTCCCGGGCGGTCCTTCGGGACCCTGCGGGGGAGCCTCGAGCCAGCGGAAGGAGGAAAATGATCGTGTATGCAGTTTTGGAGACCGGCGGCAAACAGTATCGTGTTCAGGTGGGGGACAGATTCCGCGTCGAACGCCTGGACGGGGCCGCGGGGGACGAGGTCGTTTTGGACAAGGTCCTGATGGTGGGCGGCGACAGCGGGACGAAGTTCGGGACTCCCTATGTCGCGGGCGCCAGCGTCCGGGCGGAGATCCTCGCCCAGGCCCGGGACAAGAAGGTCATCGTGTTCAAGTACAAGAGCAAGAAGAACTATCGCCGCCTGCGCGGGCATCGGCAGTATTTCACCGAGGTCGTCATCCGCGGGATCGACGGCTAGCCGGTCGGCCGCGCCCCATGGTTCGGGTCACCCTTTACTGGGGCGGAAGCGCGCTTGTCGGTTTGGAGAGCCTGGGACATTCCGGGAGCGCTCCGAGGGGGCAGGATGTCGTCTGTGCCGCGGTTTCCGCTCTGGTCCACGGCCTTCTGCTCGGGCTCTCCGATGTGGCGGAGGTGCGGGATCTGCGCTGCGAGGCCGACCCCGACGTCCCGCTGATCCGGGTGTCCTGGCCCGAGGAGGCTGCGGATTCCCTGGACCTTCTGACGCGGACGGTCGCGCTGTCCCTGAAGGAGATAGAGTCCGGCTATCCCGGATATGTGAGCATCACGGAGGTGCAAAGATGATCTTTCGTTTCGACATACAGTTTTTCGCCCATAAGAAGGGGCAGGGCAGTTCCACCAACGGCAGGGACAGCAACCCCAAGTACAGGGGGATCAAGGTCTACGCCGGCACGGAGGTGACGGCGGGGAGCATCCTGGTCCGACAGTGCGGGACCAGGGTCCATCCTGGGAAACACGTCGGACTGGGACGCGATTTCACCCTCTTCGCCCTGCTTCCGGGCAGGGTGGAATACGCCACCCGCGGGGACCGCAAGTACGTCTCCATCGTTCCGGACGCCGCCCGGTAAATTCTTCCCCGGCCCGCTATGAGTCGGGGCTGACTTGAGGTCTCGAGTTTCGTTTGGGCTTCAATCTAGTTTTCATATCGGCTTCCATATCGATTCCCTGATTTTTTCGTCCTGTGAGGGAGGCTCCGTCTGCCTGGGGCCTCCTTTTTTCTGTTTTTCGAGTGGTGGTGTTGCCCATGAAGTTCATCGATCTGGCCAGGATAATGGTCAAGGCGGGGCGCGGAGGGAATGGGGCCCTCAGCTTTCGCAGGGAAAAGTTCATCCCCAAGGGCGGTCCCGACGGCGCGGACGGCGGACGGGGCGGGAGTGTGATCTTCGAGGCGGTGGGGGGGATCGTCACCCTGGCCGACTTCGAGTTCAACCGCCGCTTTCAGGCGGGACACGCGGGGCACGGCGGCGGAGCGATGCGGACCGGTGCGGACGGCGAGGACCTGCGCGTCTCCCTGCCCTGCGGCACCCTGGTCCGGGACGAGGCGGGGAACATCCTTGCCGACCTCGTCGAGCCGGGCCAGACCTTCGTCGCCGCCAGGGGCGGCCGCGGGGGGCGGGGAAACGCACATTTTGCGAGTTCGGTGCGCCGGGCGCCGCGTTTCGCGGAGAAGGGCGACGCGGGCGAGGAACGGACCCTGACCCTGGAGCTGAAACTTATTGCCGACGTCGGACTGGTGGGGTTCCCTAACGCGGGGAAGTCGAGCCTCCTTGCGGCGATCAGCGGTGCGAGGCCGAAGGTCGCGGGGTATCCCTTCACGACCCTTTCCCCGAACCTGGGGGTCCTGGCCGTCGACGATCAGCAGATCGTCATCGCCGACGTCCCGGGCCTGATCGAGGGGGCGCACGAGGACAAGGGGCTGGGGCTCCATTTCCTGCGTCACGTGGAGCGGACCCGGGTGCTGGTCCACGTGGTGGACCTGTCCGAGCCCGACGTGCTGAAAAACTGGAGAATCGTCTGCGGCGAGTTCGAGGCCTATGGGGCCCGGCTCACGGAGCGTCCCTGCCTGGCGGTCGGGAACAAGACGGACCTGCCCGGCTCGGAGGAGAACGCCGCGATCCTGAAGGAGGAGATGTCGCGTCTGGGCATCCCCTGCCTTTGCGTCAGCGCGCTGACGGGGGAGGGGATCCCGGTCCTGATCGACAGGATCGTCGAGCTTGTCAGGCTTTATCCCCGTCCCGAGGGCACCGTCTCCCTTGCGGAGGCGCCCGCCGTCCGGGAGCTGCCGAGGCGGAGGGGCGGAAGGCCGGAGCCCGTCGAGGTCCGCCGTATGAACGACGGGAGCTTCCGCGTGGAGCACGAGAACCTGGAGCGCTCCGTCCGGCGCATCGACTTCGACCAGGAGGACGCGATGATGAAGTTCGCGCGCCTTTTGAAACGGCTCGGCGTCGAGGAGGCCCTGGAGGATGCGGGCGCCCGGGAGGGGGACAGGGTCCTGATCGGGGAGGCGGAATTCGAGTTCCAACCTGATAGAATTATCGAGTAGTCCCTGTGTGTGCGGCGGGCCCCGTCCTGGAGGGCGGACATTTTCTTCCCCTCCGGCGTTCGGCGGCCGCGTCGAGGCAGCGCCGCACGGGCTTGAAACGCGGGGCAGGCGCCCCCATCTAGGGAGGGTTGTCGCTGTGTCCATCAAGACGGGCATCATGGGAGGGACGTTCGACCCCATCCATTACGGGCATCTGCTGGCGGCCGAGGAATGCCGCCGCCGCCTTGATATCGATCGGATCGTCTTCGTCCCGACGGGCTCCCCTCCGCACAAGACGGATCGCCGGGTGACGCCCGCCGAGGATCGCTACGCCATGACGCTGCTGGCGACGGCCGGGGTTCCGGAGTTCTCCGTCTCCCGGATGGAGATCGAGCGGAAGCGGCCCACCCACACCGTGGACACGCTGAGGGAGTTTATCGCGGGGGGAACGCCTCCCGAAGACCTCTTTTTCATCACGGGGCTGGATGCCCTCCTTTCCATCGATACGTGGGTGGACTACCTGCTCCTTCCCACGCTTTGTACGCTGGTCACGGCGACCCGACCGGGGTATGATGTCCAGGGGGTGGATTCCCTCCCTGAAGGAATCCGGGACAATATCAGATTGGTCGAGATCCCCGAGTTCGCCATCTCCAGCACCGAGATTCGTCGGCGGGCCGGCGACGGCCGGGGCGTACGCTTCCTGGTGCCCCGTCTCGTCGAGGCGTACATCGAGTCCGCGGGGCTCTACGGGAATGTGGAGGCGTCGAGTATGGAGGTGTCGCGGCAGTGAGATTTCTCAAGATTTTCGGGATCGCCCTCCTGCTCCTTCTGGCAGTTTCGGGAGGGGCCGCTTTTCGTCTGAAGGAGATCCTGTTTCCAAAAGATCCTCTCGACCTGGGGCAATCCCTGGCCGTCGGGAGCGACGACGCACAACCGGAGAGGGATGAGGGACCCTATATCGATCCCGTTCTGGGAACGGTGAACGTCCTCGTCGTGGGGCTGGACAACGTGGACGGCGGCTCGCGCACCGACGCGATCGCCCTGGCGATCTTCGACGCGGAAAACAAGTCGGTGCGCGTGGCCTCCATACCCAGGGACTCCCGTGTGCAGATCCCCGGGCGCAGCTGGGACAAGATCAACCACGCCTATGTCTACGGGGGCATCGACCTTCTGAAGGAGACCGTGGTGAACCTGACCGGGATGGCAGTCAACTATTTCGTGATGGTCAACTACAAGAGCTTCCCCCGGATCATCGACCTGATCGGGGGCATCGATATCTACGTGGACAAGCAGCTGAAGTACACGGACTACTCGGGCAAGCTCTTCATCAATATCTCGAAGGGGCAGCAGCACATGGACGGCAAGACGGCCCTGGGGTACGTCCGCTTCCGGCACGACCCTCTGGGGGACATCGGCCGCGTCCAGCGGCAGCAGAAGTTCATGGACATCGTCCTGTCCAAGCTGAAGTCCCCGGCGATCCTGCCCCGTATCCCCGCCCTCATCGACGAGGTCATCGCCGCCGTCGATACCGACCTGACGCCGCTGGAGGCCCTGAAGCTCATGCAGTTCGCCAACGCGCTTCCGCCGGACCGGGTGCAGATGTTCATGGCCCCGGGCAAGGCGGGGTACAGCGGAAACCTGAGCTATTGGATCCTCGACACGGTGGGGCTGTCCCTCCAGTTGGCGGCGAAGCTTCCGCCCGAGGGGCAGCAGGACGTCCTGAGCGCCGACGCCAAAGAGGCCTCCGGCGATGCGGTCCCGACGGCGGCGCCTCTTACGGAGGAGCGCCTGAGGGAGCTTCGGGAGCGGATCGGCAAGATCGGCATCCTGAACGGGGACGGGGCCTCCGGCCTCGGCAAGAGGGCCTCCCGGGTCTTTCAGCGGATAGGGATCGAGGTCCCCTACGCGGGGAACGCGCGGCATTTCGACTATCACTCGACGAACATCATCTACCCCGCCGGCGGCAAGGAGGCGAGCAGAGATGCGGCCCTGGCGCTGGCGGAGCTCTGCGGCATAACCAACGCCGGCCTGGTCCGGGAGGACCGGCGGGCGACCTTGGTCTCCATCATTTTCGGGCACGACAAGGAGATCGTGTTCAGGCGCCTGGAGTCCCTGAACTTCTGACGGTAGATTCCTTGACCGAGCGTGAATGATTGATTATGAACGATTTTTCGACATTTTTCGGAGATCTTTTCCCCTGAGAGGAGGTATGGTTTTATGGGAAAGCTCGGAGATTACGAGGACGTCTGTTCGGCGCTGTCCGACAAGAAGGCGCAGGATATCGTCGTTTTGGACCTTGGGGACGCGGGGACGCTGGCCGATGTGTTCGTCCTGGCGACGGGAAATTCCGAGGTCCATATGAGGACCCTGACGGATGCCGCGGAGGAGGCCCTGAGACGCCGGGGCCTGGCGGTCCGGCTCGAGGGGGAGCACAGCTCCAACTGGCGGCTGATCGACGCGGGCGACGTCGCCGTTCACATTTTCAGCCGAAAGGGACGGGAATTCTACAAACTCGAGAAGCTTTGGGGAGACGCCGAGGCGCTCCATTACGAATACGTGGAATAGACCGTTTTGCCCCGGGGTCTGGCGCCGGGCTCTGTTTTGTAGTAAAGTAACATCTTGACAGTCGGCCTCGTGCTTTTGGGGCTGTTTTGCGGTTCGGCTTCATAATTCCTGTTCATACAGAAGAGGAGGGTGTTCGATTTGAAGAAGGTTCTGGGTGTATTTCTCGCAGTGGGGCTTCTTTTGACGGCGGGGTCCGCCGTCGCCGCGGACAAGACGTTCCTCTCCATCGCGACGGGCGGCGTGGCCGGGACGTACTATCCCTTGGGCGGCGGATTGGCCCAGGTCATGAACAGTCATGTGCCCGACGTCGAGGTGACGGCTGAGACGGGCAACGCCTCCGCGGCGAACATCAACCTGATCGCCGGGCATGAGGTGAGCATGGCGCTGGTTCAGAACGACGTGTCCTATCTGGCGGCCAAGGGCGAAAAACCCTTCAACAAGCCGGTGGAGAACCTGAGGATGATCGCGTCCCTCTATCCGGAGCACGTGCAGTGCATTACGGTGAAGGGCAGTGGGATCAAAAGCCTGATGGAGATCAAGGGCAAGCGCGTCTCTGTCGGCGCGCCGGGATCGGGAGTGGCCGGCAGCCTGAGCTCGATCTTCCTGGTGGCCGGACTCAAATATTCCGACATGAACGCCGATTTTCTGGACTTCGCCAACACGGCCGAGCGTATTCAGGACGGACAGCTGGACGCCGGTTTCGTGCTTGCCGGCTATCCGACGGCGGCGGTGATGGCCCTGGCGGCTCAAAGGGACATCGACCTCGTGGCCTTCGACGACGACCTTCTGGACAAGCTCGTCAAGCAGTTCCCCTACTTCACGAAGGACATCGTTCCCGCGGGCACCTACAAGGGGATCGATCACGACACCCCCACCCCGGCCGTCATGGCGATTCTGGTCTGCGACGCGGCGATGCCGAACGACCTGGTCTACAACATCACCAAGGCCATCTTCGAGAATCTGGAGGAACTGAAGCCCGTCCACGACAAGGCGAAGCTGATCTCCCTGGATACGGCGCTCAAGGGCGCCTCCATCGCCGTCCATCCCGGAGCGGCGAACTACTACAAGGAAAAGGGAATGAAGGTTCCCGAGCTGTAACGCTTCCGATTCATCCATACGCCGACGAAGGCATACGCCGATGAAGGGCGCACCGGAAATTTTCCGGTGCGCCCTTTTGTGTCACGTAGTCTTTGGATTCAGCGGCCTAGAGGGAGTCCATCCTCCGAAAGACGCGCGCGATGCGCAGCGCCGCCCCGGTGGACTCGTCGATCTCCAGGACCGCGGCGTTGACGCAGGGGGACTCCCCGCAGACCTCGAATCGGGAGGGGAGCCCCGTGAGATAGCGGGGGAGCACCGTCTCTGCCGTGACCCCGATGACGCCCCCATGCCCGCCCGTCATGCCGACGTCGCTGAGGAACGCCGTGCCCCCGGGGAGGATCTGCTCGTCCGCCGTCTGGACGTGGGTATGGGTACCGAGGACCGCGGAGACGCGTCCGTCCAGGTAAAGGGCCAGAGCCTTCTTCTCCGACGTTGCCTCCGCATGGAAGTCCACGAGGACGGGGAGCGCGTTCCCCTCCTTCGCCCGCAGTTCCTCCAGGAGGGCGTCCGCGCAATGGAAGGGGCAGTCGATGGGGGGCATGAACACCCGTCCCTGAAGGTTGACGAGCCCCAGCTTCTTCCCGTTGCGCTGCAGGACGGTCGCCCCGGTCCCCGGGCACTCGGGAGGGTAGTTGGCGGGGCGCAGCACCCGCGTCTCCTCGTCCAGGATCGGGTAGAAGGCGTTCTTGTCCCAGATGTGGTTCCCCGAGGTCATGCCGTCCACGCCCAGGGCCAGAAACTCCTCCAGGATCTTTCCCGTCATGCCCTTACCGGCAGCGGCGTTTTCGCAGTTGACGACCACGAAGTCGAACCCCTGCCACTCCTCCCGAAGGGCGGGGAGGGCGTTCGCCAGGGCCGTTCTCCCCGGGCTGCCGTCGATGTCGCCGACAAAAAGGATGCGCATGGATGCCTCCCTCGATTTGTTTTCCCTCTCGGACTATTCTAATTCCAAATCGTTTGTAGGCAAGGCGGCTTTTGCGAACCGCAGCGAAGGCGTACAAAGAAGTACGTCGAGCAAGGTGAGCAAAAACAACAAAGCATACGAATGATTTGGAATTGGAATTACTTCGCAAACTCCGTCGCTCGCGTTTCCCGCGACACATTGACCTTGATCTGGCCGGGGTACTTCATCTCCGCCTCGATCTTTCGGGCGATGTCGTAGGCCAGCTTGTGCACCGTGCCGTCGTCCGTGTTGTTCGAGGAGAGCACCACGCGGACCTCGCGCCCCGCCTGGATGGCGTAGGCCTTGGAGACGCCGTTGAACGCCTGGGCCAGCTCCTCGAGCTTCTCCAGCCTCTTGATGTAGGCGTCCAGGCTTTCGCGCCGGGCGCCGGGCCGGGAGGCGCTGACGGCGTCCGCCACGGCGACGATGACGTCGTAGACGGAATGAACCTCCAGCGTGTCGTGGTGAGAGGCGATGGCGCTGACCACCTCGGGCCTCTCCCCGAAGCGCCGCGCCAAGTCCGCCCCGATGGCGGCGTGGGGCCCCTCGACCTGATGATCGACGGCCTTGCCGAGGTCGTGCAGCAGGCCCGCCCGCCGCGCCAGCTCCTCGTCCAGCCCCAGCTCCGAGGCGATGGCCCCGGATATGCTGGCCACCTCGAGGCTGTGGGAAAGCGCGTTCTGTCCGTAGCTGAAGCGGAACTTGAGCTGTCCCAGGGTGCGGATCAGCTCCGAGTGCATGTTCTTGATCCCCATCTCCAGGATGGCGGACTCCCCCGCAGAGAGGACGTCCTCCTCGACGTCCCGCGAGGCCTTGTCGATCAGCTCCTCGATGCGCGCGGGGTGGATGCGCCCGTCCTGGATGAGGCGCTCCAGGGACCGCCGGGCGATCTCCCGACGGATGGGGTCGAAGCTGCTGAGGGTCACGGCCTCCGGGGTGTCGTCGATGATCAGGTCCACGCCCGTCAGGGTCTCGAAGGCGCGGATGTTGCGCCCCTCCCGCCCGATGATGCGCCCCTTCATGTCGTCGGTCGGCAGGGGGACGACGCTGACCGACGCGTCTCCGGCGTGTTCCACCGCACAGCGCTGCATGGCCGAGACGACGATCTCCCGCGCTTTGCGGTCGGCCTCCCTCTGGGCCTTCTCCTCCAGATCCTTCAGACGGAGCCCGATGAGGTACTGTGCGTCCTCCTCCGTCTTGCGGAGCAGGATCTCCTGGGCCTGCTCGCGGGTCAGGCAGGCGATCTCCTCCAGCTTCGAGTTCTGCTGCTGGATCAAGGTCTCGAGCTCCGTGCCCCGCTGCTCCAAGGCTTCCTGCCTGCTGCGCAGCTCGTCCTCCTTGTGGGAGACCCTGTCCAGCTTCCGGTCCAGGTTCTCCTCCTTCTGCTCGATCTTGCGCTCGGCCCGCTGAAGCTCGTTGCGCCGCTCCTTGATGTCGCGCTCGGCATCCTGGCGCAGCCGGAGGATTTCCTCCTTGGCCTCGGCCATACGCTCCTTCTTGGTCCTCTCGGCCGCCTCGTGGGTCTCCTCGAGCATGGTGATCATCCGGTTCTTGTACCCCGCGAGGCGCGTGTTGTCCCAGGCCCTCAGCACCAGGTAGCCGATCCCGGCCCCGGCTGCCGCGGCCATTATCACAATAAGATACTGCATGGCACAGTCTCTCCTTCTCCCCGTTCCCCAATGGCGGAGAACAGGCGGTGTTTGTGTCCTGCTCACTCGATTTTTTGCAAAAAGCCGGAAAGATAAAAAGAAAACCCTGAAAGCGCAAAGTTTCGGAGGGCTTTTCGTTTTTCCGCGGCCCGCTCAAATTCAAGTCGATCCTACAGGGGGGAGGAATCTCTCCCGACACATTTATTAAATTGTACATTTCGATGGGATGATTAACAAGCTCCGAACGTCATTTTTTGAAAAAATACTGCCATGTCCCGACAAAATCGGGTTATGCTCCCTTTCTCTGTCGTCGCATTGACAACCCCTCCGCGCTGTGATTGAATGATGCCC
>NZ_CAUUGJ010000074.1:0-12117 GCF_963544685.1 uncultured Fretibacterium sp.
GATGTAGCTCCGTCTCGTGGGCTCGGAGATGTGTATAAGAGACAGCCTCGGTTCCCCGGCGATATCGTCGATCTTCGCTGCACCCCCCGGCCCGAAGTAGCCCCTCGTCTTGAGACGAATCTCCGTTACTCTTCGCAGTGGAGAGGGGACGGAAATTCGCGTATCGTAAATTCCCTCCGCAGCAGCTTCCGGGCAGTGAAGTGGCGCGCCTCATCCAGCCGGGACGGGGGAAGGGCTATGGCGAAACGTCCGCTATCCATCGCCATGACTACAGATATCGCGCTTGACAGGCACAGACCAACAGATCTCCAGAGCCTGACAGCTTTGAATGCTATTTCCCTTTATTTAAGGGAAATCAAAAGAGCATAAATTTGCCTCCCCCGAAAAGGGAGGCAAATTTTCATCTCCTGGTTCCCGACACCCGCAAATATTCTGGCTCTGAAAGAGGAGACCATCCGTCTTTACGGCAAACGGCCGGAGCATTGAGGTGCTTTTCAAGACCTGCAAGCCCTCTGCTGCGTCTGACAAAGGAGTGTCAGGCCATCAGCTATGACACGCCCTCGCGCGTAGGTGTCCGTGGTGTTCGCTCGTTACGTGATGCCGGCGCATCCGATCCGACCACGGCATGGCTTTATTTTTTGCCGGCAAATTCCCGGCCGAGCTTGTCCGTGACGAGGATGGCGTCGAACAGCTGCGCCGGGGTGACATCGCCAATCATGTTGTGGATGGATTCTCCGGCAGCACAGGCTTTTTCGGCGGCAAGCCCGACGCGTTCGGGGTCGGTAACACCCATCTCCGCCAGCGTGATGGGTAGGCCGACTTTCTGGCAGAAGCCCATGACTGTGCAGAACTCGTCGCGTCCCGCGCCTTCGAGGATCAGCTGCACGAGGGTGCCGAAGGCGACGACCTCGCCGTGCGTGCCCGTTAGCTCCTTTAGGGCGGTGAAGCCGTTGTAGACGGAGTGGGCCGCGGCTAGGCCGCCATTGTCGGCGCCGACACCGGAGAGGTAAGTGCTGGCCTCGATGATGGCCTCGACATCGGGAGTGAGAAGTTTCAGCTCGACGGCGGCTTTGGCGCGCTCGCCGTGCTCGAGCAGCGTCTCGTAGCAAAGCCGACACAAGGCCATGGCCGAGAAGGTAACACCGCCGTTCTCCAACGAGGGAGCCTTGGCCTTCTCGCACATGCGGGCCTCAAAATAGGTGCCCAGCGCGTCACCCATGCCGGAGACCAGGAAGCGCACGGGGGCCTGGCAGACAATCGAGGAATCGACGATGACGGCGTCGGGGTTGTTGGGGTAGAAGATGTAGTCCTTGAACGTGTGGTCGTCCTCATACAGCACGGACAGCCCGGTGCAGGGAGCGTCGGTCGCGCAGACGGTGGGGATGGAGACGACCTTTCGTCCCTCGTAATAGGCGGCCGGCTTGGCCGTGTCGATGGCGCTGCCGCCGCCGACGCCGGCGACCACGTCGATGTCCTCGTCGCGGATGATCTTGCGCATCCTTTCGATCTCGCCCACGGAGCTGACGCCGCCGAACACCTCGAAACGCAGTTTGATGTCCTTGCCGGCACAGCTCTTCTCAATCTTGGGGCGACATGCCTTTGCGCCGCTCTTCGAGCAGATGAACAGGAACGACTTTCCCATGTCCTTGACGATGTCGTAGAACTCGTTCAGAGCGTTCTCTCCCTGAACGTACTTGTGCGGGGCCCTCATCAACTTCAACATTGTTCTTTTCCCCCCTGTTTTCCGTAAAGATTCGGGGCGTAGCAATGCCGCGCCCCGTCATCGAAAAATCGAAAAGCGATAGTGATTTCTTATCTTACACCGGTAAGCCAACGCTCGGCATCAGTTGAGAGTCGGTGCGAATACCCTTTAATACAGGGCCCGGTAGGGCGCCTCGATCATCCGCATCAGAATGCCCAGGAACTCCGCCGCCGGAGCGCCGTCCACAATCCTGTGGTCGTGCGACAGCGACAGCGCCATCATCGGCCGGATGCGGACCTCCCCGTCTACAGCGGCCGGCATGTCCCTGGTGCGGCCGATGCCCAGAATGGCCGCCTGAGGCGGGTTGATGATCGGTGTAAAGTGCTCCGTCGACCGGTATCCGCCCAGGTTCGTCAGGGTAAAGGTCCCTCCGATGAAATCCATCTCCGTCAGGCGGTTTTCCCGCGCCCGCGCCGCCAGGTCCTTGATCTCCGCGCTGATCTCGCGGAGCCGTTTCTTGTTGGCGTCGCGCACGACGGGCACCACCAGGGCGTTTTCCAGCGCAATCGCTATCCCCATGTGGACGTTGCGGTAGATTTTAATCCCATCCGGCTCCATGAGCGAGTTGAAAATCCTCTTCTTCTCCAGGGCCCGGGCGACGAGCAAGACGAGAAGGTCCGTCACGGAGACCCTTTCGCCCTCCGGCAGCCCCTCGTTGATGGCCCGCCTCGCGGCCAGCAGTTCCGTCATGTCCACGCTGGCGTGATGGTCGACCTTCGGGACCTCCAGCCAGCTCCTCAGCATGTTCTCCCCGATGACCTGACGCAGCCCGGCGTAGGGCATGACCTCCAACACCTCAGGCTCGGCCGGGGCCGATGGAGCAGGGATGCCCTGCACCAAGGCCTTTTCCACGTCCTCGCGCACAATACTGCCGTTCGGCCCCGTACCCACGAGGCGCGACAGGTCGACGCCGTGTTGCTCGGCCAGCTTGCGGGCCACGGGTGTCGCCCTCGGCCTTTTCTCGCTGGAGCCCGGAACCGGGCCCGGCGCGGACACCGGCGCAGCGGGCTTCGCCGCCTCGGCGGCCGGTGCCGGTCCCACCGCGTCGGGAACGCTCTCGCCGGCCGCCCCAATATAGCCCATCACCCCACCCACGGGAAGCTGCGTGCCGACGGGAGCCGCGATCCTCAGAAGCACCCCCTCCACCGCGGCCTCGAGCACGTTTGTGATCTTGTCCGTCAACACCTCCGCGATCGCCTCGCCCTTTTTGACGAGATCGCCCTCTTTCTTGAGCCATTTACCTATCCTGCCGACCTTCATGGTGAGCCCCAGCTTGGGCATTGTGATCTCGGTTGCCATGGGTGACCTCCAGCACTCTTCGTTGTCGTTATAGATGAATCCCCAGCACGTCCGGCCGACTGAAGAAGCCGCCGGCAACGGCATTCCTGAGAGCCCGATCCGGGACTACCACGTTCGGGCCGTCCCGGTCCAAACGAATTTCCCCCCGATCCCCCTCCCGGAACTCCACCTCCCGCTCGCCGTCCAGGGCGACGATACAGGGGACGGGCACGATCTCCACGCTCTCTCCAAGCTTCATACGGCGCGAAGCGGACGTTCCGACCGGAAGCAGGAGCCCCGGGGCGATGGCGGCCACCCGGTCCCGCTTCGAGGGGTCCAGGACGATGGAGGCCCCCCAGGGGTCGTGGACGGTCACGGGGTCCAGCGTGCCCAACAGGGAGGCGATGCCGATATTATGGGGCTCACCGCGCGTCAGGACCGCCATGCACATGTCCTCCACCTCCCACATCGCGCGGGAGGCGACGAACGGGTTGTCCAGGACCACCGCATCGATCAGGGCGATGTCCGCGGGGATTCCGTTCCGAAACACCGTGAGGCGTTTTGCGCGGTACACGGCGTCCGGTCCGGCGCAGCCCCGTGCGACGACGCCGGCGGCAATCCCTGCGATCGTCCCCTCCAGAAAGAGGGGAAAAACGTTGTTCGTCCCCGTGGAGATGGGGAGCAGGGGGACGTCTCCGCAGCACTTGGCGACCATGCGATTCGTCCCATCGCCCCCCATCGTCACGATGCATGCCGCTCCGATCTCCGCAAGAGCAGCCGCAGCATTGCTGGAGTCGAGCTGAGTCGCTGTCAGCTCCATCTCCAGCGGCGCAACCTCCAGCCTCAGGGAGTCCTGGCTGCGCATGCCCTCGACCGCTTTTTCGACGATGCCGTAGTAGTCCGGCATGTAGAGCACGCGCCCGACCCCCGTTCCCGAAAGGGCGAGCAGCACCCTGCGGACGATATTCACCTTCTCCTGATTGTCGAAGACCGTACCGTAGGCGACCAGGCGACGAATATCCTTTCCGGAGGCCGGATTGGCGATGATCCCCACCGTCGTGGGCGCTGCCATCCGCGTATCCTGCCGGTCCGGGGCTCAGCCCCGGACCAGTTCCTTCGCCGCCGCGACGATACGCGCCTCGTCGGGAATCCAGAGCTTTTCCAGGACGGGGCTGAAGGGAATGGGGGTATCGGGAGCGGCGACGCGCTTGACGGGAGCATCCAGGAAGTTGAACCCCTCATCCGCAATGACGGCGGCGACCTCCCCGCCGAACCCTCCGGTCTTGACGGCCTCGTGCACCACCACCGCGCGTCCGGTCCTCTCCACGGAGCCCAGCAGGGTCTCCTTGTCAAGGGGCGTGAGGGTCCGCAGGTCCACGACCTCCGCATCGATGCCCTCCGCCGCCAGCATCTCGGCCGCGGCAAGGGACTTCGGCACCATGGCGGACCAGGCGATGAGGCTGACGTCCTTGCCGGAGCGCTTGATGTCCGCCTTGCCAATCGGGACGATGTACTCTCCCTCCGGGACGTCGCCCTGCACCCCCAGCATCAGCTTGTGCTCCAGGTAGACAACGGGATTGTCGTCGCGGACAGCGGCCTCCATGAGCCCCTTGGCGTCCGCCGGCGAGGCCGGCATGACGACCTTGATGCCCGGAATGTGAGTGAACCACGCCTCGTTGGACTGAGAGTGCTGGGCCGCGGCTGAGACACCCGCGCCGACGGGCGCACGGATCACCATCGGGATCTTCGTCTTTCCGCCGAACATGTAGCGCATCTTGGCCGCCTGGTTGTAGAGCTCGTCCAGGCAGACGCCCATGAAGTCGGCGAACATGATCTCCACGATCGGGCGCAGCCCCGTAGCGGCTGAGCCCACACCGAGCCCCATGATCGCCGTCTCGGTGACCGGCGTGTCCACGACGCGTTCCTTGCCGAACTCGTCCAGCAGGCCCGCCGTCACGCCAAAGCAGCCGCCGAAGATCCCCACATCCTCCCCTGCCAGAAACACATTGGGGTCCCTGCGCATCTCCATGCGGATGCCGTCCCTTATCGCTTCGCTGCAACTCATCTGAGCCATCGTTTTCACCCCTCCCTTTCGGAACGCGCTCAGGCCAGCACGTCGGTGAGCAGCTCGCTCGGCTCGGGGTCGGCGCCGCTCTCCGCAAACCGGACCGCGGCCTCGACCTTCTGAACGATCTCCTTCCGCATGGACTCGAGCTCGTCCCCGGACGCGTACTTCAGCTCCTCCAGGCGCTTCTCGAGACGCGGCAACGGGTCCTTGGCGACCCAGCTCTTCTGCTCCTCGGGATCCTTGTACTTCCCGGGATCACCCTCGAAATGGCCACGCTGACGCCAGGTCTTGCACTCGATCAGGCTCGGCCCATCGCCCTTCCGGGCATTTTCGATCGCCGCACTCGCCGCCTCGTAGACGGCCATGACGTCGTTGCCGTCCACACTCGCACCCGGTATGCCGTATCCCTCGGCCCGGTCCGCGATGTCGTTGATGTTCATGCCCGCCTTCTGATAGTTGGAGATGCCGTACATGTTGTTCTCGCAGACGAAGACGACCGGCAGTTTGTGGATGGAGGCGAAGTTGATCCCTTCGTGGAACGTCCCCCGGTTCGAGGCTGCGTCCCCGAAGAAGCAGACCACCACGTCGCCGGTCTTACGGTATTTGCAGGAGAACGCCGCGCCGACGGCGATCGGGAACCCCGCCCCCACGATTCCGTTGGCCCCGAGGATACCCAGGTTCACGTCGGCGATGTGCATGGATCCCCCCTTGCCCTTGCAGTAACCCGAGGCCTTCCCGAAGACTTCGGCCATCATCAGGTTGACGTCGCCCCCCTTGGCCAGCAGGTGTCCATGCCCGCGGTGGGTGCTGGTGATGTAGTCGCTCTCCTTCAGATTGGCGCATACCCCCGTGGCGACGGCCTCCTCCCCCACGTAGAGGTGGACGAAGCCCGGGATCCTTCCGGCCGCGAAGAGCTCGGCCGCCTTCAGTTCGAAGGAACGAATCATGAACATCGTCCTGTACATGTCCAGGAGTTTCTCTTTCGTGACCTTCATGCCCTTACCTCCTTAATCTGTCATTCACCTCGAACCCTGCCATTCACTCCACGCAGACGGTCAGGGACACCAGCGCCACCACGATGGAGCTGCCCTCTCCCAGCTGGGGGAGCTGGATCCCCTCCGCGACCATCCCTCCCTCCCGAACCTCGAGCTCCACCCTGCCGAAGGGAACCGACCCGGCCACCCGTTCCCTGTCCAGCCGCTCCGGCGTGGGGCAGCACACCTTCAGGTGAATGAACATGTCCTCCGGACGCTTCAATCCGGCCACCTCGAAGAGGCCGCAAAGGCAGCTTCTGGACACGGCATCGCGCACCGCCCGCATCGCCGCCTTCGTGACATCCCCCCCATGAAGATCCGACCCCATACCCAGCTCCACAATGAAACGCCTCATTGGCGTACCCCCCTGCCTCAATATTGAATCTATTTTTAAGCGACGAAAATACCCTACAATAGTTATGACTCTGGTTACGATTTTGGAAAAGATTTGCACGAAGTTATAGCATATTTTTTATCTTTATGCTATATTTTATACCGTAGGGGTTGAAAAATCAATGGGGGCACGAAGCAATATCATAAAAAATAACATACTAATAGAAAGAATATCATTTGAACAGGATGGGCAAGGCAAAACGAAGGGGACGGCGGCGTCCAACGAAGGATTCGAGTACGGCTCCCTCGAGTGGTGGCACGAGACGGTGGACATCGAGAAGCTGGATGAGCTCCTGCGAAGTTTTGCCCGTCTCTTCCAAGTGGGCGTTTGCCTGCTGACTCCGAAGGGGCGGAAGGTCATCTTGGTGAGCGTCTCGGAGTTCTGCGACTACGTGCACTCGATACGCAAGGGAAAGGCCATCTGCGACGCGTGCGACAAAAGGGCCCTGCGGACCTCGCTGAAACAGGGGGACATTCATATTTACACCTGTTCCAACGGCCTCACCGATCTGTGCGCCCCCCTTCATATCAACGGCCGCCTCGCGGGCTTTCTGGCCTCGGGGCAGGTCCAGCCCGGGCTCACCGGCGACGCGGAGCTCAAGGCCATCTCGAGACGGTGGACCTTTGTGAGAAACGACGAGGAGCGCGCTTTCCTGATGGAAAAGTATCGACAACTCCCCGTCATGGATGAGGCGGAGCTGAAACGTGCGCTCGAGATCATGCGCCTGCTCTCCACCCAGATCGTCGAACTGTGCGAGATCAACTTGGCCCGGCAGAAGATCCTGGAACAGAGCCTTCTGCTCTCCCAGCAAAGACAAAAGAGCGCGGGCATGGAGCACGCGCTTCACCGCGCCCAACTGAAGGCTCTGAGGAGCCAGATCAACCCTCACTTCCTCTTCAACAGCCTGAACTGCATCGCGCGCCTCGCCCTGTTCGAGGCGGCGGAGAGGACGGTGGAGATGACCGAGCAGCTCGCGGACTATCTGCGCTACACACTGCAGGAACAGGGAGAACACGGATTGGTCTCTCTCGGCGAGGAGCTCCAGTGCGTGCGCAGCTATCTTGCCATATACCGTGTGCGGTTTGGAGACCGCCTCTCCTTCTTCATCAAGGAAGATCCGGAGGTCCGGGAGTGCTTGGTGCCCTTCATGCTGATCCAGCCCTTGGCGGAGAACGCCCTGATCCATGGGCTCGAACCTTCGCTTCGGGAGGGCAGGCTCTTGCTGACAGCGAAAAAAGACGGGGATGCCATTCACGTCGTCCTGAGGGACAACGGGGTTGGGTTCAAGGCGAGCGGCTTTCGGGAGGGGATGGGGTTGGCGAACGTCCGAAAGCGGCTGAGCCTCTACTATGGGGAGTCCGCCTCCCTGGACGTCCGAAGCGTCCCTTGTGGAGGAACCCGTGTCGAGCTGCGTCTCCCGGAGAGGCCGGTGAACCTTCCATGATCCCGGAGACCGCGCCGCTCGATGCCGAGCTCCACGGCATTCCTCCTCTGAGGGCGCTCGTCGTCGAGGACGAGAAGCTGGAGCGCGATGCCCTGGTCTTACTGCTTCACCGCTTTTTCCCGGGGCTCGAGATAGAGGAGGCGGGAAGCGTCCCGGAATTCGAGCGACTTGCCCGGGAATATTCTCCGGACATCGTGTTGCTGGACATCAACCTTCCCGGAGGGAACGGAATGCTGGCCCTGGAGGAACTGCGCGGTGAAGGGCTCGGCGCCCAGGTCATGGTCGTCACGGCCCACAACACCCTTGCCAACCTGAACCGGGCCCTTGAGGACGAGGTCGTCACCCTCCTCCTCAAGCCGGTGAGGGCCCAGGCGCTGCGGGAGGCCGTGGAGAAGTGCATCCGTCGTCGGGAGGAGGAGATTCACCGGACTGCGCGCATCGAGGCGCTGGAACGGGGGCTCAGGGAGGCGCTCGAGGAACTGGCGGAGCGCAGGGGCCTCCCCTCCCCACCCCCTGGAATACGGGACGATGCGGTGTGCTCCCCCGTGCGGAGGGCTATGGCATTCATCCGGGAGGCGCCCGGCAAGGCCTCCCTGGAGGAGACGGCGAAACACGTCGGGGTCAGCCCGGGGCACCTCAGCCGCCTGTTCCGGGAGGAGGGCGTCCGTTTCATGGACATCCTGAAGGACGCCAGAATGCAGCGGGCTCGCGATCTCCTCCTCTCGGGGGCCTCGATACGGCAGGCCGCCCGGGAATCGGGGTATGGCAACATCGCTTACTTCGGTCTCGCCTTCAAGAGGGCCTTCGGGGTCACTCCGGGGGCATTGCAGAGAGGGTCCGCGCCACCGGAGGAGGATTCGTCCGAGGAGGGCGTCGGCTCCTGAACGGGGCATCCGAATTCACACAGTAAGGGAGGAAGGATTATGGCGGAAGGGTCGAAGAGGGTCGTAGTCATAGGCGGAGGGACCGGGGGGTACGTCGCCGCACTGCGCGCCGCGCAGCTGGGGGCCTCCGTCATCCTCGTGGAGAAGAACGCCCTGGGAGGGACATGCCTCAACAGGGGCTGCATTCCGACCAAGGTCCTGCTCCACACGGCGGAGCTGGCCTCTGCCGCCCGAGAGGGGGAACCCCTCGGGCTCTTCGTCAAGGAGGCCCGCGTCGATTGGAGTGTGTTGATGCGGCATAAGGAGGAGGTTGTCGCACGCCTCGTCGAGGGGGTCGGCTTCCTTCTGGGGGCCAATGGGGTGGAGGTCGTCCAGGGGAATGCGGTCTTCCGCTCTCCCGGGGAGGTCGCCGTCACGCAGGAGGACGGCACGGTGCGGCCTCTGTCGGCCGATGCCTTCATCGTCGCCACGGGCTCCGTCCCCGCGCTGCCGCCCGTTCCCGGGTTCGACCTGCCCGGAATCCTCACCAGCGACGGAGTCCTGGGGCTGGAGATGTTGCCTAAGTCCATCCTGCTCGTCGGAGGCGGGGTCATCGGCATCGAGTTCGCCTCCATTTTCTCCGCCCTGGGCGTCGAGGTCACCGTCGTCGAGATGCTGCCGGAGATACTGCCAAACCTGGACGTCGAGCTCGTGGGGTACCTCAGGCAAATACTGGAGGCCCGTGGCATCCGCTTCCTGACCTCCGCGACGGTCAAATCGGTCCGCGCCTTGGGCAGTGGGTACGCGACGGCCGTCACGGCGGGCGTGGAGGAGGAGATCGTCACGGAGAAGGTCTTCGTCTGCACGGGACGCCGTCCCTTCACCCAGGGACTCGGGCTCGAGGAGATCGGGGTCCGGACCGATCGGGGGCGGATTGCGGTCGACGAGCGGATGAGGACCAGCGTGCCCGGCATCCACGCCATAGGGGACTGTGCCTCACCCATCATGCTGGCACATGTCGCCTCGGCCGAGGGCGAGGTCGCCGCGGAGGCCATCATGGGGCTCAGGGCGGCCATGGACTACCGTGTGGTCCCGAGCGCCGTTTACACCGCGCCCGAGTTCGCGGGAGTGGGCCGTACGGAGGAGGAGCTGACGCGGTCCGGTCGGGACTTCACCGTAGGACGCTTCCCCATGAACTCCAACGCCAAAGCCCTGATCGCGGGGATGCCCGACGGAATGGTCAAGGTTATCTCGGACAGGGAAACGGGCGAGATCCTGGGCATGCACGTCCTGGGTCCCAGGGCCACGGACCTGATCGCGGAGGGCGCGCTTGCCATGAGGTCCGAGCTGACCGTCGACGAGATCGTCGCCACGATCCACGCACACCCCACCCTCGGCGAGGCGGTCAGGGAGGCATCGCTGGACGTCTTGGACAGGGCTCTGCACCTGCCACCGAAGGGATAGAAGGGGAGAGAAAAAGGAGGCCTGTATCCACATTCAAGGATCCTGAAGGATAAGGTAGAAAAATTATCTCAAGACAAAGAAAGGAAGGGATTTCTCATGAGCGTCCAGATAGACCTGAAAGGAAAAACAGCGTTGCTGACGGGCGGCGGACGTGGCCTGGGCAAGGCGATAGCGGAGGTGTTGGCCAGGGCGGGAGCTAACGTCTTCATCGGCAACCGGAAGGAAGCCGAGGGCAAAGGAGTCGTTGATGAGCTCCTCGAACTGGGCGTCAAGGCCGGGTTCAAGAAGGTGGACGTCTCCGTCGGCGCCGAGGTAGAGGAGTTCTTCGAAGCCGGAGAGGCTTTTGCGGACGGAAAAATCGATTTCGCCATCAACAACGCCGGGGTCATCGAGACAACCTCGTTCCTGGAGCTGGATGGGGAGGCTGCCAAGCGGGTCTACGACATCAACGTCATCGGGCTCTCCAACGTGGTTCGCTGCGCCCTGAAGAAGATGATCGCCCGGCGGGAGGGACGTATCGTCACGGTCTCCTCCATCGCGGGAGTCGCCCAGCTCGGAATGCTGGAACACTACAGCGCCACGAAGGCGGCCGTCGTGTCCCTGACCCGAAACCTCGCAAAAGTTGCCGCTCCCCATCATATCAACGTCAACTCCGTCGCCCCGGGAATCATCCGAACGAAGATGTGGGAGGAGATCCTGGATTCCATGACGGGCGGCTCCACCGAGACCGGCAGCCGCAACAGCACCTTCGACGACTGCGTCAGGAAGATGATCCCCTTTGGCGTTCCTCAGACGGAGGAGGACATCGCCAACGCGGTTCTCTTCCTGTGCAGCCATCTGTCCAGGGAGATCACAGGACAGGTGATTGCCGTGGACGGCGGGACGACGGCTTAGCGTCGGGCCTGCCGGATTTTCGTTACCCCTGAAATCCGGGCCCCCGCCTTCGTCTCTCCATTCTTTCCCAGCGGGACCTCCCCCGAAAAGCATGCCGGAATGCCTCAGGCGTCAGGCCAGGAATGGGTGGAGCCGGATGGACGAATGCACGAGTCGGAGGCGGGGTCTCGTGAGTTCAGGGAAAGCCGGAAGGCCCCGGCCGCGCTCGGGGACGAGACGGGCGGAGGCCGGAACGGGATAAGGCCCGCCGGTCACCACACCTTCATGTTGAACTTCATGCAGATCACAAGGCCGCCTTTCATGGCGCTCCGGTCCAGGATGATCAACTCCCTGCCCGACTGTTTGGCCATCTCGTCAAGCATCCCCAGGGTCGCGTCGTCCTCGTCCGTCAGGTCGAAGCCCACCAGCCACTGACCGTCCTCGAGGACATACAAATGGTAGGTTTCGTCGAGGGCCGGAGGGGAGTCCATCAGGTAGTTGAGGTATTCGCCCAGTAAGTTCCTGCAAGCCAGGGGGTCGCGGTTGACCCTCTCGCGAAAGCGTTCGGGGTCATCCAATATGGAACCCGTCTCGTCGGCATAATACATGACCGCGGCAGATTTCATGTTTCGCAGGAGGGAGAGGATCCGGCGGGCCCTCTCGGCGGACTGCATGCCGACGGCCGGCTTCTGCGCACCTCCGGCGGCACGCGGCAGCAGCGGGCTGAACGAAAGAAAACACAACAGAAAAACGAGCGTCGTCGCTTTGGTTCTCACGATCGAATCCCTCCCCGGCAATATTCCGTTTTTTCCTTGATCTCATGCTTTCTCCAGCATAACACAACCCGCCGCCGAGGACGAAATCTTTTGCGGTACGAACTTTCGCCCCCGAAGCTGTCTCTTATACACATCTGACGCTGCCGACGACTAGTCGAGTG
>NZ_CAUUGJ010000075.1:0-11945 GCF_963544685.1 uncultured Fretibacterium sp.
CTCCATCTTCATGGCCTCGAGAAGCAGCACGAGGTCGCCGGCCTTGACGACGCTGCCGACCGCGACCTTGACGTCGAGGACCTTGCCCGGCATGGGCGCGGCGATGGCCGAGCCCCCGGCGGAGACCGGAGCCGCAGCCTTCGGCGCGGCGGGGGCCGCAGGTGCGGATACGGGAGCGGCAGCTGCCGCAATCGGCGCGGGGGCGGCCGCCGGAGCAGCGGGTGCGCTCACGGGCGCGGCGCCCGTGCCCAAATCCTCCACCTCGACGACATACGCGGTACCGTCCACGACAACCCTATATTTGTTCACTACCGACACAACCCCTTTCCAAAAATGACGCGCTCGGGACGAGCACAAACGACGTTACGTTTCACTTCCATGGACGGTTCAGACGATTCCCGACCCCTTCGATCAGGGCGGCGGTCCTCCAGGTACGGGTCCAGCGGGAGGGCTGTTCCGCCCCCCTCTCGGGAACGACGGAGAGCACCCGACCCCGGCCCCCCGTCGCCGCAAGGACAGCCGCCGTAATGGCCGCGACGACCTTCCGGTCGACCCCGGCGGCTCGAGGCGTCGGGGCGACGGGAGCCGATGGAGCGGGTTCGCCCCCGGGGAGCAGCGGGGAGGCGGAGGCGGCGGCCGGCCCGGTATCCTCCCCGGCAAAGATCTTGATGGCGTAGATCACCGCCGTGAGCCCCGCAAGGACGGCAAAGACGATGGTGAAGGCCGTGATGCTGACGGTGATGGACCCGGAAACCCCTTCGAAGGCAGCCGGAGCCGCAGAGGGATTCATGGTTCGCCTCCTCAGTGCGGGATGACGCCGTGCTTCTTGCTCGGGCGTCCGACCCGCTTGCTCTCCATGCCGTTCAGGGCGAGCCAGAGCTCCCTGCGCGTCTCCTCCGGCATGATGACCCGATCTACCAGGCCCCTCTCCGCCGCCACATAGGGGGTCGCGAAGGCCTTGCGGTACTCCTCTATCTTCTCGAGGCGGGCCGTGGCGGGATCGGAGGACGCCTCGATCTCCTTCTTGAAGACGATGTTCGCCGCGCCCTCGGCCCCCATGACGGCGATCTCCGCCTGAGGCCAGGCCAGGACCATGTCGGCCCCCAGCGATTTGCTGCTCATGGCCAGGTAGGCCCCCCCGTAGGCCTTGCGCAGGATGACGGTGACGAGGGGAACCGTGGCCTCGCTGTAGGCGTAGAGGAGCTTGGCCCCGTGCCGGATGATGCCGTTGTGCTCCTGGGTGACTCCGGGCAGGTAGCCGGGGACGTCCACGAAGGTCACGATCGGCAGGTTGAAGGCGTCGCAGTGACGGATGAAGCGGCTGGCCTTGTCCGAGGCATTGATGTCGAGGCAGCCCGCCATGACCTTGGCCTGATTGGCGATGATCCCGATGGCCCGCCCTCCGATGCGGCCGTAGCCCGTCAGGATGTTCTGGGCCCAGCCCGCCTGGACCTCGGTGAACACCCCGTCGTCCAGGATGCGCGCAAGCACGTCCCTCACGTCGTACCCCTTGTTGGGGTTCGTGGGGACCACGCCGCGCAGCTCCGGGTCGGCGCGCTCCACGCTGTCCGACGTCTCCCTGAAGGGCGCGTCCTCCAGGTTGTTCAGGGGCAGGTAGGAGAGCACCTTACGGATCTGCGCGAAGCACTCCTCCTCCGAGGAGGCCATGAAATGGGCGTTGCCGCTCTTCGTGTTGTGCGTGACCGCGCCGCCCAGTTCCTCGCTCGTCACCTCCTCGCCGGTAACGGCCTTGATGACCGCGGGGCCCGTGATGTGCATGACGCCCGTCTTGTCCACCATGAAGATGAAGTCCGTGAGGGCGGGGCTGTAGACCGCGCCGCCCGCCGTGGGCCCCATGATGACGGAGAACTGGGGGATCACCCCGCTGGCGAGGGTGTTGCGGTAGAAGATCTTGCCGTAGCCGTTCAGGGCGTCGATGGCCTCCTGGATGCGGGCGCCGCCGGAATCGTTGAGGCCGATGACCGGGCACCCCATCTCCATCGCCAGGTCCATCACCTTGCAGATCTTGTCGGCATGCTTCTCGCCGAGCGACCCCCCCAGGACGGTGAAGTCCTGGCTGAAGACGAAGACCTTCCGCCCGTCGATGGTCCCCCAGCCGGTGACCACCCCGTCCCCCAGAGGTTTGCTCTTGTCCAGACCGAAGTTGACGCAGCGGTGCGTCACGTACTCGTCGATCTCCACGAAGGACCCCGGGTCCAGGAGCTGACCGATCCTCTCCCGGGCCGTCCCCTTTCCCTTGGCCTTCTGCTTGGCGATGGCCTTCTCCCCGCCGCCGGCAAGAGCGGATACGCGTTTCTCCTTGAGCTCCTCACAAAGCTCCTCGATGGTACGGAATCCCATATCCGACACGTTCCTCCTTAAGATAAGCCCGCGAAGCTCGTCACAGGCATTCGATTGTCATAAAGAAAAAAATCAACATGGGGGCTTCATGGATTGAATCAGCGCTTCCCTGATCTCGTACACGCGCCAGAGCATAGCACATCTCCGCGATTATGGACCGGGGGAAATGACGATACTCCCGGCGCTTCGCGCTCAGGGGTTCCCGGCAGGCTGCGGCTCCATCCCCCCGGGCATCGCGTCATCGCCGCCGGGCGCCGCCTCACCGCCTCCCGACGCCTCGGGCTCGGACGGAGCGGAGACCTGCACCTCGGGGGGCGGCAGGAGGAAGTCCTCCCGCCCCGCGGCAAGCAGGGGAAGGCTGAGCATCATGTCCTTGCCGAAACCGGGCGTCATCCTCAGCTCGATCGTCCGCTCCACGTCGCCCCCCATGGAGTCCAGCACCTCCACCCTGAGGGAGAACGAGGGCCCCACCGTCTTGACGACGTCCCGGTCCCGGGCGAGGAGCTCCACGGGGTCGCCCCCGTTCACGCTGACGTTGACCTGTTCCATCGCTTTGAAGGTCTTTCCGTCCGCCTCGATCGTCTTGTTGTCCAGGAAGATCTGATGCTCCCTTCCCACGTAGAAGAGCGCCACCCCCAGGGCCAGCAGGGCCGCAAGGACAATCGTCCGCTGCAGGACGCGCATCACGCTCCCTCCTTTCCGGCCGCCGCGGGGCCGCGCAGGGCCCGCCGGGCCTCGGCCCGATCCCGGTTGCGCTTCCAGGCGTGCAGCACCAGCGCGATGGCGATGATGCCGTAGGAGACGAACACGCGGAAGTACTCCCCTATCTGGGCCTGGCCCATGAGGTTCTTGCCCGCCATGGGGGCGACGATGAACATCAGGTGAAAGAGCACCACCCCGACGAAGACGTTGGCGATGCTTGCCCGGGAGACGCTGGCCCCTCCGATGAGGAGCGCCGCGATCGAAAACATGCCCGCCTGATCGTGGCTGTTGTAGGTGTTCAGGGTCCCCATGTTCTGCAAAAAGATGATCTGTCCGTAACAGGCCAGCACCGTGGAGATGACGATGGCGATGATGCGGGTGCGGTTGACCGCTATCCCCGCGGAGTCGGCGACGGCCATGTCCTGCCCGATGGCGCGCATGTCCTGCCCCAGCTTGGTCCTGCGGAACCAGACGATGAAGAGGCAGAAGGCCGCGATGAGCAGGAGGGTCGCCACGGGCACCCTGACCGTCCCGGAGAAGAACGGCAGTTGGAAGGAGAACGGAATCAGGTTGTCCAGCACGCCGCGGATCCCCAGCAGGCTCACGGCGTTTCGGATGCCGTAGCCGCGGGAGAGCACGAGCGTCGGGTTGCCGATCGGGATGACCCAGCCCATGAAGTAGAGGACGAAGAGCTGATAAAGACCGTTGATGAAGAAGCCCAGGATGTAGGAGGTCACCATCTCCTGCCCCTTGGCGCGGTTCAGGACGTGTCCGCAGAGCAGGCCCAGCAGCACGGCGATGGGCGTCCCGATCATCATGGACAGCGCGACGCCGGGGATGCCCACGATCGCCCAGTCCAGGACGAGGATCAGCCCGATCTGGCCCGCCATGGCGCCGAGCACCATGCCGAAGTTCAGCCCCATGCCCGCCATGATGGGGATCAGAAGGGAGAGGATCAGGAAGGAATTGCGGCCTATGCGGATCAGCAGCTCCTGGATCAGGTGCCCCGCCGAGAAGCCGGACAGGGGGATGGCCACGGCCGATATCGCGATGAAGATGATGGGAACCGCGTTGTTGGCCACCCACCTCAGGATGTTGCGCGCAAAACCGTTCATCGTCTCACCCTCCCCTTTCTCGTCAGGGCGTAGAGGATCATCCCGTTGCTCACGATGATGCGGATGACCTCCGACATGTCCGTCTGCAGCACGCTGTTGATGACGGAGGGCGTCATGGTCAGGATGCCCTGGAAGAGGAAGGTCCCGACCACGACGTTGAGGATCGAGGCCTTGTTGACCGAGGCCCCGCCCAGCAGGACGGACGCAACGGCGGGAAGGGCCATGTAGAAGGGCCCCATGTAGAGCTGAATGAAGCCGAAGCTCTGCTCGTAGACCAGGATGCCCACGGCCCCCAGGATCGTGGAGAGCACCACCGAGATCGTCCTCATGCGGTCCACGTTCACGCCCGAGGCACGGGCGAACTCGGGGTTGGACCCCACGGCCGTCATGGCGGTGCCCGTCTTGCTCCTCATGAAGAGCCACATCAGCAGGGCGAGGACGGCGAAGAACAGGAAGGTCCCCGTCGGCACGAAGAAGTGCCCCTGCTGAAAGGACAGCAGGTCGTTCAGCACGTGGAGCCAGTAGCCGCTCACGCTGATGGTGGTGCGCAGGCCGCTGCCCCCGTAACCCCAGATCATGGTGGGACTCCTGTAGGGCATGAGGAGCCAGGCGATGCACATGAAGGCCACGGAGGAGAAGCCCACGTAGGTGGCGATCATCATCTCGTCCCCCTTGACGCGGTTCAACAGCTTGCCGTAGAAGAAGCCCAGCACCGCCGCGATCGGCACCGCGATGACGATGGCCGAGGCAAAGCTCAAGGGCGCGCGGACGGCCTCCGAGGCCAGGGAGTCGAGCCACGGCCGGCCCGCGGCCAGCTCCGCCGCAAACGTCAGGATCCGCGGATTGAACTCGATGGAGAGCGTGGCCCCCAAAAGCCCCGCGATGATCCCCAGCGGCAGCCCGAAGTTGAGCCCGCACCCCGACTGCACCATCGGGATCATGGCCAGGACCATCACCCCGTTCATGCCGAATCGCACCAGGACGTCCGAGAGCGACGTGTCCACGCGCACCCCGACGAAGGGCGCCGCGATGAAGAGCCCCAAAAGGAAAAGCCCGATGATGATCCTCGGCCAGCCGGCCCTATCGATAAAATTTCCGATCATGGATATCCCCCTCCACTCCTACCCCATCATCAGGAGGCCGAACTCCTCGGCCGGACTCGCGGCGGGCAGCACGCCCGCGATGCGCCCCTCGCCCACGATGGCGATGCGGTCGCAGATGGAGCGCAGCTCCTCGAGCTCCGAGGAGGTGACGACGATCGTCGTTCCGTGTTCCTCGTTGTGCCGCCTCAAAGTGTCGAGCACCAGGGTCTTGGCCCCGATATCGATGCCCCGCGTGGGCTCGCATACGAGCAGGACCTCGGGCTGGAGCGCGAAGGCCTTGGCCAGACAGACCTTCTGCTGGTTCCCCCCGGAGAGCTCCGCGGCCCTCTGCCCCGGGCCCGTGCACTTGATATCCAGGGCCTCGATGTACCGCCCGGCCTCCCGGCTGATGGCCCGATCGTCCCGAAGCCGGATCCCCAGCAGCGGGATCTTCCTCAGGAAGCGGTTCTGCACCTGCATGGCGGTGAAGGTGATGTTCCAATCGATGCGCTCGTCCAGGAGCAGGCCCACGCCGCGGCGGTCCTCCGAGACGAAGGCCATGCGGCTGTCCAAGGCATTTCGGGGCGCGTTCAGCGGGATGGATTTTCCAAAAAGCCTGACCTCCCCGCCCGAGGGGTAGAGCCCCATGATCCCGTTGGGTATCCCCAGCTTGCCGTGCCCGGCCAGGCCGCCGATGCCGAAGATCTCGCCCTTGCGCACCTCGAAGGAGACGTCGCGGACGGTCTCCCCCGGCATATCGACCCAGAGGTGCTCCACGGCCAGGGCAGCGGAATCCGACCGGACCCGTTCATGCCTTTCCTTTCCGTGTTCCTCCACATGGCGCCCCACCATCCAGGAGGCGATATCCCGGACCGAGGCGCTCCCGGCGTCCGCCTCACGGATCACCTCCCCGTCCCTGAGGACGACGATGCGGTCGCACAGCTCCTTGACCTCCTGCAGACGGTGCGAGATGAAGATGATCCCGATGCCGCTCTCGGCCAGTTTTTTCAGCGCCGTAAGGAGGATCTGCGCCTCGGTCTCCGTCAGGACGGCCGTGGGCTCGTCCAGGAAGAGAAGGCGGGTCTGCCTGCGGTCGATCTCCCGGGCGATCTCGATAAACTGCTTGTACCCCACCGGCATCTCCGCGACGACCGTGTCCACCCCGATCTCCACCCCCAGGGTTCGGATGGCCCTGCCGGCCCGTTCCCGCATCGCGCTCCGATTCAGGGTGGCTATGCGCTCGCTGAAGACGTGCTCCAACAGGGACCTGTTGAGAACCTCGCGGTTGAGCAGAATGTTTTCCGCCGCCGTGAAGCCGGGGATGAGGGAGAACTCCTGATGCACCATGCCGATCCCGGCCTCGAGCGCCTGAAACGGAGAGGAGAACCGAACGGGCTTCCCATCCATGCTGATCGTCCCCTCGTAGCCGCCCGTATTCGCAATGACGGGCATTCCAAAAAGGATGTTCATGAGCGTGGACTTCCCCGCGCCGTTCTCCCCCACCAAACCCAGGATCTCGCCCGGCATCAGGGAGAGATTGACGTTCGAGAGCACCCTGTTCCCATAATATTCCTTCCCTATCCTCTCCAGCCTCAACAGGGGAGTATCGGACAATGCCATCACCTCTGATTTTTACGCAGAATATAAAGGGGGGAAAGTGCCTGGACGGGCACTCCCCCCGAGACACGAAAAGCCGACGACGCCCCGTCCTCCGGGGCGGGGACCTCAAGGCCGAGACGACACACCCTATCGGGTGACCTTGAAGTACGCCTCCGGAACCTCGACGTCCGACACACCCAGGTACCCCTTGCCCAGGACGTAGGTATCCTGGCGCACCATGACCATCTTCCTGTTGCGGACACCGGTCCCCGCATCCGTATAATAGTTGGCGCTCCACCTGGCGCCGGGCGTGAACTCGCCGTAGCAGGCGACGAGGTCCTTGAGGCTGTCCCCCTTGGCCTTCTCCTCCACGACCCTTTTGCCGAACTCGGCCAGTGCCGCGGTGGTGGTGTAGCCGTAGGAAAACGCCCAGGTCCCCATGCGCCCCTTGCCCCCGGCCTTCTCGACCGCCTCCTCGACCTTCTTCAGGATCGCCGGCCAGTCGCCCCTCTCCTGCGAGAGGTCGATGCCCAGGGCGCCGGGATACCCCATCAGCGGGGAGGGTAGGTCCGCCTCGACGAAATACCCGCCCAGCTCGGCGATGCGCTTCAACAGCGGCTCCGTATGGGCGTCGTTAGTGCAGAAGAACGCCGTGTCCTTACCGTACTTCTCGATCCATGCGGGCATCTTTTCGAGGATGAACTGCTGCGCGCCCGCCACCCCCACGTCGCTCGTCGGGTCCGGCGCCGTCTCGGCCGCGAAACGGATGCCCAGGTCCCTGCACGCGGCCTCCATGATGGCACGGCGCCGGCCCAGCGTCTCGTAGCTCATGTGGCGCGGAAAGGAGATGTGCACGAAGGTTTTGGCGCCCATCCTCTGCGCGCCGAGCGGGATGGTGTAGCCGCGGCTGATGTCGTCGGGGATGATGGCCAGGTCCGCGGCCGCGGTGATGACCGCCGGGTCCTCCTGAGCGGTCCCCGCGAGGAGGAGGATGTCGGGCCGCTTCTCCCGCACGCGGCGGAAGGCCTCGGACGTCCCCGGAATCGCCTCGTTGACGACGATGACCTTCATCCTGGGATCGTCCGCAAGGCCGACGATCTGGCCGATGGTCGTCTCCATCTCGGACATGAAGCTGTCGGGGTAGGTGACGTGGGCGACCATCCCGCCACGACCGGCGTCGCCGTATTTCTGCACCATCAGCTCCGCACCGCGCAGGCTGTCCTCGCTTTGAGACAGGGTGCCCGTCATGATGCCGATGTGAAAGGGCGCCTCCTCCGCCGCCGCGGCCCCCGCGAACAGCATCCCAGCCGTCAAGGCAAAAAGCAGAAAAGAGGTGATCTTCAATAAAAACGCCTCCTCAAAAACAATCCTCGGCAATGCCCCCACAGGAACAGAGGAGGGGACGCGATTGTCCCCTCCACCCTGCGGAAACGGCCAATCCCGTTCGTCGAACCTACTTGCTGATCTTGAAGAACTTCTCCGGCACCTCGGTCTCCGCAACGTTCAGGTAACCCGTTCCGAACACGTAGGTGTCCTGCTGGACAAGGACAAACTTCTTGTTGCGTACGCCGGTCCCCGCGTCCGTGTAGTAGCTGGCGTTCCACTTGGCGCCGGGCGTGAACTCGTTGTAGCAGGCGATGAGGTCCTTCAGGTTACCCGATTTGGCCTTGCCCTCGACGATGCGCTTGCCGTACTCCGCCAGGGCTGCGCTGCTGGTGTAGCCGTAGGAGTAGGCCCATGTCCCCATGCGTCCCTTTCCGCCGGCCTTCTCCACGGCCTCCTCGACCTTCTTCAGGATCGCCGGCCAGTCGCCCTTCTCCTGGGACAGGTCGATGCCCAGCGCGCCGGGGTAGCCCATCAGCGGCGAGGGCAGGTCGGCCTCGACGAAGTAACCGCCCAGCTCGGCGATGCGCTTCAGCAGGGGCTCGGTGTGGGCGTCGTTGGTGCAGAAGAACGCCGTGTCCTTGCCGTACTTCTCCAGCCAGGCGGGCATCTTCTCCAGGATAAACTGCTGAGCTCCCGCCACCCCCACGTCGCTCGTCGGGTCCGGCGCCGTCTCGAACACGAACTGGATGCCCAGGTCCTTGCACGCGGCCTCCATGATCGCGCGGCGCCGACCCAGCGTCTCGTAGCTCATGTGGCGGGGGAAGGAGACGTGCACGAAGGTTTTGGCGCCCATCTTCTGCGCGCCGAGCGGGATGGTGTAGCCGCGGCTGATGTTGTCGGTGTTGACCGCCATGTCCGCCGCCGCGGAGATGACGCCCGGATCCTCATGGGCCTCGCCGGCGAAGAGCAGGATGTCGGACCGCTTCTCGCGCACGCGCCGGAAGCCCTCGGCCGTCCCCGGGATGGCCTGATTGACCACGATGACCTTCATCTTGGGATCGTCCGCGAGCCCCACCAGCTGGCTGATGGTCGTCTCCATCTCGGACATGAAGTTGTCGGGATAGGTAAGGTGGGTGATCATCCCCCCCTCGGCCGAATTGCCGTACTTCTGGATCATCAGTTCCGCACCGCGCAGGTCGTCCTCACTCTGGGACACGGTGCCCGTCATGATGCCGATGTGAAAGGGTGCCTCCTCCGCCGCAACCGCGGCCCCTGCGAACAAAAAGACCACAAGCAATCCCCACAATGCGAATCTCGATCTCACAGCCGAAACGCCTCCTCACTGGTGTGTGATGCCGACGGCAAAGGACTGCCGGACGCCTCTTTGTCCGACAAACCAGCCGCCTTTTCAATTATACCAAAGCACGCCCGAAACGATCCCCCGGCCCCCCAAAACTTCCGGGGGAGGAGGGAGCAGAAGGACGAAGAGGGGGCCAGGTCTCCCCGCCCTCTTTTCATCTCATTCCTTACTGACTGATTTTAAAGTACTTCTCCGGAATCTCGACCTTGGTCGACTCCATATACCCCCTGCCAAGGATGTAGGTATCCTGATAGAGCAGCACGTACTTCCTGTTCCGCACCCCGGTTCCCGCGTCCGTGTAATAGCCGGCGTTCCAGGTCGCGCCCGGAGAAACCTCGTTATAGCAGGCAATCAGATCTTTCATATTGTCCAGCTTGGCCTTGCCCTCGACGATCCTCTTGCCGAACTCCCCAAGCCCCGCGCTGTGAGAGTACCCGAGGGAGTAGGCCCAGGTTCCCATGCGCCCCTTGCCCCCGGCCTCCTCGACCTTCTTCAGGATCGCCGGCCAGTTTCCCTTCTCCTGGGACAGATCGATGCCCAGGGCCCCGGGATACCCCATCAGCGGCGAGGGAACGTCGGCCTCGATGAAATATCCACCCAGCTCGGCGATGCGCTTCAGCAGGGGATCCGTCTGGGAATCGTTGGTGCAGAAGAACGCCGTGTCCTTGCCGTACTTCTCCAGCCATGCGGGCATATGCTCCAGGATGAACTGCTGTGCGCCCGCCACTCCCACGTCGCTCAGCGGATCCGGCGCCGTCTCGAACACGAACTGGATTCCCAGGTCCCTGCACGCGGCCTCCATGATCGCACGGCGGCGGCTCAGCGTCTCGTAGCTCATATGACGCGGGAAGGAGATGTGCACGAAGGTCTTGGCCCCCAGCTCCCTGGCCATATAAGGGATCAGATAGCCGCGGCCGATGCTGTCCCCATTGGCCACCAGGTCGGCGGCCGACGCGATCACTCCGGGATCCTCATGCCCCTCCCCCGCGAGGAGGAGGATATCCGGACGCTTCTCCCGCACACGTCGAAAGGCCTCCGTCGTCCCGGGTATGGCCTGATTGACCACGATGACCTTCAGTTTGGGGTCGTCCGCGAGCCCCACCAGCTGGCCGATGGTCGTCTCCATCTCGGACATGAAGTTGTCGGGGTAGGTGATGTGCGTGATCATCCCCCCCTCGGACGTACTGCCGTACTTCTGGATCAGCAGCTCGGCGCCGCGCAGGTCGTCCTCATTCTGGGACACGGTACCCGTCATGATGCCGATGTGAAAAGGCGCCTCCTCCGCCGCGCCCGTGGCCCCGGCACAAAAGACAAGGATCAGCAACCCCCACAATACAGACTTCATTCTCAAAGCAAAACGCCTCCTCACTATTTTGGCTTTCAAGCCCAAGGGGCATTCAATACATTATATCAATATCAAGATAAAATACCTGCCATAAAAAAAGGGAGGGCGAAAATGCTCCGCCCTCCCCCGTCCTTTCATGGACCGTAAACGGTGAGTTTTTCCGCACCTATTGGGAGGTCTTGTCCCCCGATACCTCTTCCGTGGCCGGGGATGCGGCGTCCCCGGATGCGGGAGCCTCAGGGGCAAGGTCCTTGGAGGCCGTCCCCGCAAAAAGGGTCTCGTCGTAGATCTCGACCTTAGCCTTATCCCGAAGGGACCTCTCGAAGGCCTCGAGGTTCTGACGTTCCTTCTGCTGTTTCAGGAGCACGCGAACGTCCGCGCTCACCTCGTCGTAGGGAGTGATCCGCTCCTCGACCTTCTCGCTTTTGAGTCCTACGGCAAAGTCGCCGCTCGCCAGCTCGAGAACGGGGCTGACCTGACCGACATCCAGCGATTTCATAGGCGCCAGGGCCCCGGAGTCGAAAGCGCCGCCGGAAAGGAATATCGCCTTGTCCGTAACGCTGATCACGTCCCTGGAGGCCATGGCGTCGTCGGAGACGGCCGCCTCCCAGCTCTCTCCGCCCATCAGGCGTTCCCGAAGCGCCTCCGCATCCCCGCTGGCGGTGAAGCGGGCCAGATGGACCTTGAAGCCCTCGGGCTGACGGTAGAACAACTCCTTCATGGTGTCGTAGAAGTGGACCGCCTCGTCCTCGCTGACGACGACCTCACCGACGGCGGCATGCATGAGCTGCTCGTTGGCCATCTGCCGGGCGATTCCCTTCTTATAATCCTCGACCTTTATCCCCGAACGCTCCAGGGACTGATAGAAGGCCTCGCGCGTCGGAAACGCTTGGTCGGCATACTCCTTCATCGCCTGCTCCGCCTCGGCATCCGTCACCTGGATCCCCCGATCCCGGACCTCCTGGGCAAGCTGAAGCTCGAACACGTATTGATCCAGCAGGGACTTGTAAAGTGCCGGCATGTCCAGAGAAGCCATTCCGCGCTGTCCATAGTTC
>NZ_CAUUGJ010000076.1:0-11748 GCF_963544685.1 uncultured Fretibacterium sp.
CCCCTACGCTTATGGTCAACACGGAAATGGCCCTCGGAAAAGCCCGCGGCCGTTTTTCCCCCTTTTACTTCGAGAAGTCCTGAGACCTGAAGGCATCCACAAACGGATTGAACTGAGGCTCCTCGTCGTGAGCGCTCTGCTGCTGCCTCCGGCTCTCGCGGGCCTCCTCCTTCTTGTGGGACTCCTCGCCGTGCCGGGCCGGATGCTCCTGCTCCTCGAGCGCACTGATGGAGAGGCGCATCCTGCGCTGCTCGGGGCTGACCTCGATGACGCGGGCCAGCACCTCCTGCTTCTCCTGCAGGACATCCCCAGGCTTCTCCACGCGCCGGGTGCTCAGCTGGGAGATGTGGATGAGGCCCTCGACGCCCTCCTCAACCTCGACAAAGGCGCCGAAGTCCGCCAGGCGAACCACCTTGACCGTGATGTCGGAACCCTTGGCATAGCGCTGATCGATGTCCTTCCAGGGATCGTTCAGCTGCTTGTAGCCCAGGCTGATGCGGCGCTTCTCGGTGTCCACGTCCAGGACCAGGACCCGGACCTCCTGCCCCTTGCGGAAGGCCTCCTTGGGATGGCGGATACGGGCCCAGCTGATGTCCCCGATGTGGACGAGCCCCTCGATGCCGGGCTCCAGCTCGACGAAGGCCCCGAAGTCCGTGACGTTCGTCACGGTCCCGGTCATGACGTCGTCCTTGTGGATGCGCTCGCCGACGGTCAGCCAGGGGTTGCCCTCCACCTGCTTGATGCTCAGGGAGATGCGGTCGTTCTCCTTGTCGATCCCGATGACCTTGACGGTGACCTTGTCGCCCTTCTTGAAGCTGTCGCGGATGCGCACGTTCCGCTTCCACGTGATCTCGCTCATATGCACCAGGCCGTCCACGGCGCCGACGTTGACGAAGACGCCGAAGTCGGTCAGGCTGCTGACCTCGCCCTCGATGATGTCGCCCTCGTGCACCTCTTCGTAGAACTTGGCCCTCTGCTCCGCGGCCTCCTTCTCGACGAGGGACTTCCGCGAGAAGACGATGCGGTGCTTCCTGCGATCCTTTTCAAGCAATTTAGCGTCAAAAACCTGCTCGATGAAGTTCCCCAGGTTGACCCCCCTGCCGTCGGCGGAGAGGTGGGATATGGGCATGAAGCCCTCGAGGCCGCAGCAGTCCACCATCAGGCCGCCCTTGACCTTGCGGACCCCCCGAACCTGGACGATCTCGTTCTGAGCAAGCTTGTCTTCAAATTCGGCCCACCGACGGTCGAACTCGTGCCGCCAGCGGCTGAGCAGGAGCTGCGCCTCCTCGCCCTCGCGAAGGTTGATGACCTGAACCTCGATCTCGTCCCCCTTCGTGGGCTTCTCCGCGTCTCCCACCAGAATGCGGTGCGTCCATTCCTTGCCGGGAAGGTAGCCCTCGCACTTGTAACCGACATCGACCAGCCAGCCGTTCTCCGTCTCCGCGATCACGGTGCCGGTCCGGACGTCGCCCTTGCGAAGCCCGGAGATGTCGTACTGCTCCATCATGCTCTCCATCGTCTCCTGAGCGGCAGCCTCCTGCCCCTCGCCCTGCAGACCCTGCTCCATATCCCTGTCCATAATCTGATCCATAAACCATAGCCCCCTTGACTGCCTACATTCTCGCAATTTTGTTGCTTATTTCTGTGATAAGCCACTCGGGCGTACTGGCCCCGGCGGCTATACCAATCCTCTGCCTGCCCTCGAACCACCCCCTGTCGAGCTCCTCGGCGCTCTCTATCCAAAGGACGTCCAAGCCGTTCGACTCCGCTATATTCCTCAGCTTCCCCGTGTTGGCGCTCTCCCGGCCGCCGATCAGGACCACTCCGTCCACTCGCCCCACGAGCGCGCGTACCGCGTCCTGACGCTCCATGGTCGCACGGCAGATCGTGTTGCAGACCCGCAGCTCCCCCGCCCGGCGCACCAGAACCGCGGCCACCGAGGACAGGCGTTCCTCCTGCTGGGTCGTCTGGGAGATCAGGGCGACGCGCCCCCGCTTGGGAAGACGCTCCGCCTCGGCCTCGTCGGCCACGACATCGATCCCTCCATCCACGTATCCCATGATCGAGCGTATCTCCGGGTGGTTCCGGTCCCCCAGGAGAACGATATGATACCCCTCGTCCGAAAGGGAGTTCGCGAGGTCCTGAGCCCTGCGGACAAAGGGACAGGTCGTGTCGATGACGCAGACGCCCTTCTCCCGCAGCTCGTTCAGGACCGCGCGGGATTCCCCATGGGCTCGTATCAGCACCCGGACCCCAGGAGGGACCTCGGAGGCATCCTTCGCCACCCGCAGCCCCATGCTCCTGAGACGGGCGACCTCCTGGGGGTTGTGGATCGGCATGCCGATCGTCCAGACCGCCCGATCCGTCTCCCCGACCGTCAGGGCCTCCAGAATCGCATCTACGGCACGCTTCACGCCGAAACAAAAACCGGCGCGCTCGGCCATCACAATCTCCTTCAAATCACATCAATCCAGACCTCGCGCCCCATCTCGGGGCAAATCCCTGTCCCCGCCTCGCAGCGGGCCCCTCAAGCGCCGCCGCGCGATCCCTCCAGATGACGCGACGCCGCCTCCCGAACCCGCCTCTCCAACTCCACGGCGGAGAGAGCGGAAGTATCATACCACAAGGCGGGCTCAAATTTGCCGAACCACGTCATCTGCCGGCGGCAAAATGCACGGGTCCTGCTTATGTCCCCCTCGAGCGCCTCGTCCAGGCTCAGCCTCCCGCGATACCAGGCCGCCAGCTCCCGGTACCCGAAGCCCTGCATGGAGGGGAAACGCTCGTCGAAGCCATGCTCGATCAGCCACGAGACCTCCTCGGGATAGCCGGAGGCGAACTGATGCCGCGCCCGCTCGGCGATCCGCTCGAAGAGCTCGGGCCTCGGCCGGTTCAGCCCGACATACAGCACGTTCAGCCCGGAGTCCGCCTTCTCCCCCTCCGCATAGAGGCGGGAGGGGGGCGTCCCGGTCAGGTCCCAGATCTCCAGCGCGCGCACGACGCGGCGGACGTCGTTGGGGTGCAGCCGGTTCGCCGTGACCGCGTCGACCTCGGCGAGGCGGGCGTGAAGCGCAGGGGGTCCTTCCAGCGCGGCTCGTTCCTCGTAGCGGCGCCGCACCTCCGGGTCGTGGGGAAGGGAGACGTTCATGGCGGCGTGAAACAAGGCATTGTAATAGAAGGGCGTACCCCCGACGAACAGCGGGACCCGTCCGCGGGCGCGTATGCGACGCACGGCGCCGAGGGCCAGGGAGACGAAATCGGACACGGTGAACACCTCGTCGGGGTCCGCGACGTCCACGGCATGGTGCGGGACCCTGCGGCGTTCCGAGGCCGCTATCTTGTCGGTCCCCACGTCCATGTAGCGGTACACCTGGCGGGAGTCCACCGAGATGATCTCCGCCCCCAGGCGGAGGGCCAGCTCGAGGCTCAAGGCCGTCTTGCCGACGGCCGTGGGGCCGATCAGCGCGACGACGGGCTGCCGCTCGCCGCGGGACGGGGTCTCCGTATTCTCTCCGGGAAAATCCATGGCTCCAGGCTCCTTTAAGGAAACGCCGATTTAATCCATGAAGCCCCCCTGTGGAACCCCAGCTTGCCAGTTGATTGGGTAAGAACTTGCCGGGGCCGCCGCTATCGGGATAGCGGCGTGGGGGGATGGGGGCAAAACCCCCATATTAAAAATTCAGGGAAGCGCTGGAGATTATTGCCTTTAGACGTTGTGCATGTTTACTCTTGGCAAAATATGCATTTTTCTTTTGACCAGCGCTTCCTCGAAAATGTTCAGAGTATAGCACAGTGCGCGGCACAACGCGTCGGACGCGCAGCCCTCTTGCGGTCCGGTCGAGGACCGGCCCCCTCGCCTCCTCCATTCGATTCTCCCCGTCCGATTCTTTGGTAGAATAACGGGAATACCGAGCCCAACTTGATTGTCCGGCCCGATCGACTCCGAAAAGAACGAGGCTGAAAGGAATGAAGCTCATGGCCACGACCGCATCCGTTTTTTCAATATCCGTCCGTTCGTTTTTCGCCGCCCTGCTCCTCTGCATCCTGCCCTTCCCGCCCGCCGCCGCGGCGGCGCATGAGGCGCGGATCGTCATCGAGTACGGGTACTCCGACGCACGGGATTTCCATGAGGGACTGGCCGCCGTCAAGTCGAACGACGCGTGGGGCTACATCGACAACCTCGGCCGCATCGTCGTCCCCTTCGTCCATCGCATCCCGGAGGCGGGGGACTTCTCGGAGGGGCTGGCCTTCGTCGGGGACCATTTCATCGACACGAACGGCAGGGCCGCCCTGGAGGGAAAGACCTTCGAGGACGCCAGGCCCTTCTCCCAGGGGCTGGCCGCCGTGCAGAGCGGCGGACGATGGGGCTACATTGACCTGACGGGCAAGTTCGTCATCGCCCCCTCCTACGAGGCGGCGGGCTCCTTCTCCCAGGGGCTGGCGCCGGTGCGGACGGGCGGGCTCTGGGGCTACATCGACGCGGGCGGACGCCTGAAGATCCCCGCCCAGTTCCTCGGGGGCGCCCCCTTCAGCGAGGGCCGCGCCGCGGTGGAGACCCGGGGCCTGTACGGCTACATCGACCTCTCGGGGAGGGACCTCGTCAAGGCCTCTTTCGACGAGGCGGGGCCCTTCGGGAACGGACTGGCCCCCGTCAAGAACGCCTCGAACTACCGGGCGTGGGGCTACGTCGACGCGCGGGGAAAAACCGTCATACCCCATCGCTACAACGCCGCGCGCGCCTTCCGCGAGGGGCTGGCCCCCGTCGCGACCGACTCCCGGTGGGGCTACATCGACGTACTGGGGCGGATGGTCCTGGACGCGCTGTACGACGAGGCCCGCCCGTTCCACGAGGGGCTGGCCGCCGTGCGGCAGGAGGACAGATGGGGGTACATCCGCGTGCGGTAGCGCCCTCCCCCCGGGAGACGGCCCGGAACGAAGGGGCCGCCTCGATACGATTCGCTTCGATCCGACAACAGAAAAGAGGCTGAAACGATGTCCCATCACGACGTCCCTCAAAAGGTTTCCCAAGCCGTCGAGAGGGTCACGGAAAAACACGGCGGAACGGTGACGGGCATGCTGGGCGTCGCCTTCCGGGACCTTCGGACCCAAGAGGAATTCTACCTGAACGGGGATACGGCCTTTCCGGCCGCCAGCGTCTTCAAGATATTTCTGCTCGCGGAGCTCTTCAGGCAGGCCGAGGCGGGGAAGTTCTCCCTGAGCGACCGCATCCCTCTGGAGGACTCGGAAAAGTCCCCCGGCAGCGGGGTGCTCAAGGAGCTCGGCGAGGGACTGAATCCCACCATAAGGGACTGCGCGACGCTCATGATGATCCTCTCGGACAACACGGCCACGGACAAGCTCTTCAACCTGGTGGGGCGCGAAAACATCAAAAAGAATGTGCTGGACGCCCTCGGACTGACCCGGACCAGGGTGGATTGGGGGTGCAGAAGGCTGATAGCACGGTACTGCGATCAGCCGGAGACGGCGGATGCCGACGCGGACTCCGAATCGGAGCGCAGCTTCCGGGACAGCGACCTCTACCTCTGCAGGACGGACGAAAACGATCAGACGAGTCCCGCGGACACGGCGAGGTTCCTCGCGCTGCTGGCGGAAAACCGGCTCGTGTCGGAAAGGGCCAGCAGGGATATGCTGCACATCATGTCCCGCTGCCAGACGAACTCGCGCATCCCGCGCCACCTTCCCAGGGGACTGAGGATAGCTCACAAGACGGGGACCCTGGACCGGGTGGCCAACGACGTCGGAATCGTCTACACGGAAAGAGGGAGCTACGTTCTGGCCCTTTTCTACAACGGGAACGCCGCGGACGAGGAGGAGTATGCCCGCAACGAAAAGGGGCGCATCGGCGACGACCTTCTTGCGGAGCTCTCGCGCGACATCTATCTCTGCGCCGTGGGCGGCGGCGGGGGGAGGCCTTGAAATCGGGCCGCGGACCGCGCCTTGACTTTCCCGGAAAATTTAATACACTGTCTCTTGTTCAGTGCCATGATAAAGCCATAAAAAACTAAAGTGGAGGGAGCAGAAGATCATGAGGAGATTTCGGATTGGGCGGTTGACAGCCTTCCTGCTCTGCCTCGCGGGCCTGTGCGTCGCCTGCGTCGCGGACGTCCCCGCTCACGCGGCCGTCAGGGACGACGTCAACATCTACTGCGAGGGAGTCTGGTCCTCCCTGGACCCGTTCGGGACGGGCTGCACGACTTACGTCAACATGAACCTGATCAACCAGTTCTACGAGGCCCTGCTCTACGTCTCCGACTCCGGGGAGCTGGAGCCGAGGCTGGCCGAGAGCTGGTCCCCGAACGACGACGCGACGGTCTACACGTTCCGTCTCCGAAAGGGCGTCAAGTTCCACAACGGGGAGGAGATGAAGGCGAAGGACGTGGTGTACAGCTTCAAGCGGGCCATGTCGGAGGCGTCGCTGCAGCCGTACTACATGATGATCGACAAGGTCGAGGCGGGAGCCGACGACTACACCGTCATCATCACCCTGAAGTACGCCTTCGCGCCGTTCCTCTCCTATATGGGCAACTTCATGGTCGTCAGCGAGGCCTATGCCTCCCAAAATTCCCTTCTGGACACCGAGTGCGGGACGGGGCCCTACAGGCTGGTGGACATCGAGATGAACACGGAGTGCAATATGACGCGCTTCGACGACTACTGGCGCGGCCCGGCCTCCATCAAAAACGCCAAGGTCAAGGTCATCACAGAGGGGACGACGGCGGTCACCGCCTTCGAGGCGGGGGAGCTCGACTTCATGTTCTGCTTCAACGTCTCCGCCTTCGCCCCGCTCAAGGAGAGCGGCCAGTACAACACCCAGCTGTCGCCCACCTATCACACGGCCTTCATCCTCATGAACAACAAGGTGCCGCCCCTGGACAACAAGCTGGTCCGCCAGGCGCTCTCCTACGCCACGGACCGCGACACCATGATCACCGTCGCGTACGAGGGCCTGGCCTCCCCCACCTACCTCATGGCCAACACGTCCACCTTCGGCGTCCCCAAGGACAAGTTCTACAACCATTACGAGTATAACCTCGCGAAGGCGAAGGAGCTGCTCGCGCAGGCCGGATACCCCAACGGCCTCGACCTCGGGATCATGACGGTCATCAGCGGGTCCTATCATGAAAAGTACGCCCAGGTTTTCCAGCAGAGCCTGGCGGAGATCGGCGTCACCATCGCCCTGCAGGGGTCGGAATCCGCCGTGGCCGACGCCGACGCCCACAACTACGTCCTGTGCACCATGGGCGGGGGCTTCACGACGGACTTCGCCTTCGCGGTAAAGGATTACTACGTTCCCATCAACATGCTGAACTACTCCAACGACAAGATCACCGAACTGGCGGAAAAAGCCGCCGGCGAGAAGGATACGGACACGAGGCTCAAGCTGTACGAAGAGATCGTGGATATCGTATTCGACGAATGCCCCGACATCCCCATCTTCAACAAGCAGATCCCCTGGGTGTGGGCGAAGGACCTGAATGCGGTCCCCCACATGAACAGCGGACGAGGTTACTACATCTACGAGATGAGCTGGAAGCAGTAGGGCCCGCCCGCGGCGGGCGGAACGTTCCGGCGGAGGACGAGCCGCACGGGCACGCCGGTTCGAGCCCCGCCGGACGCGGATCGTTTTCCTAAAACCACCTGCGACGGACTGCCCGGGAGAGGCCGAACCGGCCCCCTCCCGGGCAGTCCGGGCAGAAGCGGCCCAGGCCGAGGGGGGCTTCGTCCCGATGATAACGTATGTATCGAAACGCATCCTGCTTCTCATCCCCGTCCTGCTGGGGGTGACCTTCATCATCTTCACGATCATGAGCTTCGTCCCCGGCGACCCCGGACGCATGATTCTCGGGGAGAACGCCACCAGGGAGGCGGTCGAGCTGCTGAACGAAAAACTGGGCGTCAACAGGCCCTTTTTCGTGCGTTTCTGCTCCTACATCTACAACGCCGTCGTCCATTTCGACCTGGGAACGTCGTACCGCACCAGCAAGCCCGTCATGAACGACGTCCTGGCGAGGGTCCGCAACAGCTTCATGATCTCGTTCAACGGGATCCTGGCCGCGACGGTCCTCGGCGTGCCGCTGGGGATCCTGTCCGCCGTCAGGCAGTACTCCGCCATAGACAACATGTCCCGGGTGTCGGCGATGATGGCTGCGGCCATCCCCTCCTTCTGGTTCGGGATGATGCTCATCTACCTCTTCGCCTCGAAATGGAGGGTGCTGCCCGCCAGCGGGGCCAATTCCTGGAAGCACTTCATCCTTCCGATGATAACCCTGGGGATCCCCTACGCGGGGTCTCAGCTGCGGATGACGCGCTCCGCGATGCTGGAGACGATCCGCGCGGACTACGTGCGGACCGCCCGCGCCAAGGGGGTCCCGCAGGCGGTGGTCATCTTCAGGCACGCCCTGCGCAACGCCCTGCTGCCCATCGTCACGACCACCGCCACCTCCTTCGGCGGCCTGCTCGGAGGGGCCGTCATCACGGAGACCATATTCTCCATCCCCGGCCTGGGCACCCTGATCGTGACCAGCATACGACAGAGGGATACCCCGACCGTCCTGGGGGCGACGATCACGCTGGCCCTGCTGTTCGGGATCGTCATGCTCATGGTCGATTTGTTCTATGCCTTCGTGGACCCCCGCATCAAGGCAAAATACACCAGATAGCGGGCGCCGGACATGAACGACCTCAAACGCGCGTCCCGGAAGGGCAAGAAGAAAAACAAGGTGAAGGAGATCTGGAAAAGGCTCAGGAAGAACAAGAGCGCGATGCTGGGGCTTTTCGTCCTCGTCTTTTTCTCCCTCGTCGCGATCTTCGCCGGCTTTATCTCGCCGGAGAGCCTGGTAACCCAGCAGAAGGCCTCCATCCGGCTTCAGCCTCCCTCGGCGGAACACTGGTTCGGGACGGACGCCTACGGCCGGGACGTCTTCACCCGCGTCATATACGGCGCGCGCATCTCGCTCACCATCGGATTCGTGACGGCCGCCATCTCCCTGGCGGCGGGGGGGCTGCTGGGCGCATCGGCGGCCTTCTACGGCGGCAGGGCCGACGAACTGATCATGCGGGTGATGGACATCCTGACGGCGATTCCGGGGGTCCTGCTGGCGCTGTCCATCGTCGCGGTTCTGGGCGCCAGTATGCTGAACCTGCTGATCGCGATCTCGATCTCGAGCATACCGGGCTTCACCCGGCTGATACGGTCCGTGGTCCTGACCGTCGCCGAGTCGGACTACGTCGAGGCGGCCCGGGCCTGTGGGACCAGGGATCTGCGCATCATCATGAAGCACATCTTGCCCAACGCCATCGGGCCCATCGTCATCCAGACGACGAGCAGCATCTCCGGCATGATCCTTCAGGCGTCGGGTCTGAGCTTCATCGGGATGGGGGTACAGCCGCCCACCCCGGAGTGGGGGTACATGCTCTCGGAGGCCCGCGAGTTTCTGCGGATGAAGCCCTACCTCCTGATCTTTCCGGGGATCTGCATCATGCTGACGTCGCTCTCCTTCGATCTGCTCGGCGACGGCCTGCGCGATGCGCTCGACCCCAGGCTCAAGGATTGAAGGGGGCCTCTCGAATGAATGCCGCGCCTGAGAATCTGCTCGAGGTCAAGGACCTGGAGGTCATCTATCAAACGGAGGAGGAGACGGTCAGGGCCGTCAACGGCGTGTCCTTTTCGCTGAAAAAGGGCGAGGCCATCGGAATCGTGGGGGAGACGGGAGCGGGAAAGACGACCACGGCCCTTGCCATCCTGCGCCTGCTGCCCGAGACCATCGGGCGGGTCCCGAGGGGCTCCGTCCTCATGGAGGGGCGGGACCTCCTGACGCTTCCCGAGCTCGAGATGAGAAACGTCTACCGCGGGGAGCGCATCGCGATGATATTCCAGGACCCCATGACGAGCCTCAACCCGGTCCTGAGGGTGGGAGAACAGATAGCGGAGGCCCTGATCTTCCACAACGTCAGCCGCAGGAGCAAGGCCGAGATCGAGCGCCGCGTCGAGGAAACGCTCCGGCTCGTGGGGATCCCGCCGTCGCGCAAGAACGATTATCCCCATCAGTTCTCCGGGGGGATGAAGCAGCGCGTCGTCATCGCGATGGCGCTGGCCTGCGAGCCCGACCTGCTGATCGCCGACGAGCCCACGACGGCACTGGACGTCACGATCCAGGCTCAGGTTCTGGCCATGATCAACGAGCTGCGCGAAAAACTGGGGACCGCCCTTCTGATGATAACCCACGACCTGGGGATCATCGCCCAGGTATGCGACAAGGTCGCGGTGATGTACGCGGGCGAGCTCATCGAACAGGGGACGGTGGAGGACATATTTTCGAAGGGAAGGCATCATCCCTACACGGAGGGGCTTTTCGGCTCCATCCCCAACCTGAAGGAGGAGACCGCCAGGCTGTCCCCGATAGAGGGATTGATGCCGGACCCCACGGACCTTCCCGAGGGATGCAAGTTCTCCCCCCGCTGCCCCCGATGCATGGACGTCTGCCGGCGGACGCCGCCGGCGATCGGCGTGAAGGGCACGCATTCCATCGCATGCCATCTCTTCGGCCCCAACTCCTAGAGGAAGGTGAAAAGATGCCGTCTCCCCTGCTGGAAACGCGCAATCTGAAAAAGTATTTCAAGACGAGCAGCGGACTGCTGCACGCGGTGGACGACATCAGCATCAGCATCGGCGCGGGGGAGACCCTCGGGGTCGTCGGGGAATCCGGCTGCGGGAAGAGCACCCTCGGACGCACGGTGCTGCGCCTGCTGGCCCCGACGTCGGGGGAGATATTCTTCGACGGAGAGAGGATCTCCGACATGAGCGACGCTCAGATGCGGGAGAAGCGCTGCGACATGCAGATCATCTTCCAGGACCCCTATTCGAGCCTCAACCCGCGGATGACGGTGTCCGAGATCATAGCGGAGCCCATGATCGTGAACAGGACCTGCGGGAGCAGACAGGAGATGCTGGACCGCATAGACTCCCTGATGGAGACGGTCGGGCTCAGCGAAAGGCTGTACAACGCCTATCCCCACGAACTGGACGGGGGACGCCGCCAGCGCATCGGCGTGGCCCGTGCTCTGGCGCTGAATCCGAAGTTCATCGTCTGCGACGAGCCCGTGTCGGCGCTCGACGTCTCCATACAGGCGCAGATCCTCAACCTGCTCATGGACCTGCAGGACAGGATGCAGCTGACCTACATGTTCATCACGCACGACCTCAGCGTCGTCAAACACATCTCGGACAACATAGCGGTCCTCTACCTCGGCCAGTGCGTGGAGCTGGCGAGCTCGAAGGAACTCTTCGCCCAGCCCCGGCATCCCTACACGAGGGCCCTGCTCTCGGCCATCCCCGTCCCGGACCTGTCCGCGCGCAACACCCGGCACCGGATCATACGGGGCGAGGTCACGAGCCCCATCGACCCGCCGCCGGGCTGCAGGTTCGCCGCCCGCTGCGAGTTCGCGCAGGCCGGGTGCACGGCCGAGACCCCCGCGCTGCACGAGATATCCGCAGGGCATTTCGTCGCCTGCCCCTGGACCGGGGACATCGAATATCCGTGACACAGAGGGCCCCGGACGGCCGCCTCGCCGTCGGCGACAGCCCCCGTGGCCTTCGGGCGCTTTATCTCAGCCCGGCGCATCCTTTCAATTCAATCGAGTCAATCGAGCTCGACCGCGAACGCCGCCTCCAGCACGCCCCCGCCGACCGAGAGCGCCTTATCCGATATGGAAAAACAATGGTACCGGACC
>NZ_CAUUGJ010000077.1:0-11596 GCF_963544685.1 uncultured Fretibacterium sp.
CCCTTCAAATCTTTCGCCCTGTGTCGATGTAAACGACCCTGCCCACAATAACCACGTCGTTGTCTTTTACTTCTTGAGGTGTGAATTCCAATGGTGGAATTCCACTTGTTTCCGACGATTTGAGAATGCACCCGCCGCCTGGCCTTGGAAAATAGAACTTAACTGCATCCCGCAAGTATCCGTTTGAGCGAATACGAGCCAAGCAAACATCCCCGCGCCCAAGCGTAATGTTCGGGTTCACGACAATTCGTTCTCCATCTTCAATGGCTGGGCTCATCGAGTTCCCTTCAACAAGCAGGGCAAAGGGTCTTTCGGGAGCGTCAATCCCCACGCTGTCGCGTGAGAGATACAAGGTATCGATGGCCGCACACGCCTCTCCTTCATTGTCGAACCCCTTCCCCATGCAGGCGGAAATAGGGTAAACGGGGATCTCCACAATCCGCTCAGAGAGCAGCCGAACGTTGGATTCGGGCAACGGACTCTCCGCTTCGGGACTCCCGGAGATGCCATGTTTCGATGTTATAAGAAGAGAGGACTCATTCCCATCGGTTCCTACCAATTCCGACAATCTGCTCGTGTAACGCTTAGGATCGTCGGTCTCGCCCAAGAGGTAACCCGTTGAGGTGTCGAGGGCTCGGGCGAGTTTTTGGAGCATCTCCGTGTCCGGAGAACGAGAGCCATTTTCCCACCGCCGAACAGTATTAACATGGGCGTCAACCAAATCTCCTAAGCGTTCTTGCGAAAAACCCATTTGCTTACGGAGCATCTTCAACCTTGTCCCGAGGCTCATATTACTTCCCTCCCAACACAATATATCCGTTTGGGTTGCTTAATTCCAGACCTAAAAATGTTGCTTGTGCGCTCCATTTGTGTTGCATTCTATTGACATGCACAAATTTGGAGTGTATTATTTCGACACAAACGGGGCGTTTTGGGAGGTGAAAAGATGCGGTTAAAAGAATGGAGGACAAAATTGGGGTTATCTCAATTTGCCCTATCAGAAAAAGTAGGGGTCCATGAAAACACCGTCCGCCGCTGGGAGTCCGGTCAGCGCGAGCCCCGTGCCTCCGAGATCGTCAGGCTCTGCGAGGTCCTTGGTGTCAGCGAGGCGGAGCTTTTGAACGGGCCGGCGGAGGAGACACGGGAGTTCACCTTGATTTACGACAGGGAGGGGGAATTGAGAATGGAAGTTCTGAACATGGCGGCAAACGCGCCGGAGCAGCGCGTGATGTCCGTCTCGCCGCAGCGCATCGCCGCGATGGTCAACATCAAGACCGCGAACCTGGATCGCGAGGAGGCAAAAAAGCTGATGCTGGACGAAATGGCCGCGCGGTTTGACGAGGCCTGGGCACAGCAGCAGAAGTGGAAGGCGGCGGGAGCGTGATGAAATTTCAGATAGACATTATGGGGAATATCCAGATCGAGGAAATTTTATGGCAGCTTAGGTTCCAGGCGGAGGGAACCTCGGAAGGAGGCGACGCCGAGAAAGAGCGTATCCTCGGCGTCGCCCGCGAGTGGCTGCGTTCCGTGCAGGCGCTGAAAAACGGCTGCCCCAACACATCCTCGGTTATTTCAGAATCGGAGTGACGGAAAGCGTACAACGGCAGTTCTGGCAATACACCTCGATGGCTTGAATTAACCCCTGTTTCCCCGTGAAGTCGGAAGCAACATCGATTTTTCGCCATCTCAAAGAGTTCGGGAAAGCGCGCCCCTTCGGGCAGTTGGGGCAGTGGGTCATTACAAGCTCAGACATCATTTTGAATCACCTCCCTTCTGCGGCCATTGTACCGCGATGGGAGGGCGAGGAAGGGGTGAGGGCAAATGAAGCGGAAGACCAACGCGGAGAGGACCAAGGAAACCGTAGCCCCGGTAACGCCGCGGCTGCTGGCCGAGGAGCAGGCAGCGGCATACCTGAATCTGTCCGGCCGGACGATACGCTCCCTCCGCAGCGAAACGCCGCTGCGCTACACCGAGGAGACGTTCAAAGCCGCACTGGCAAAGGGCGGGCTGGTCCCCATTCCCTATTTGAAGATCGGCGGAGCGGTGCGATACGACATACGGATGCTGGACGCCTGGATCGAGCGGCAGCAGGTCGTAGGACGGCTTCCGGAGGAGGCGGGGGCGTGATGGAAGGGTGGACATGGCCGTTTGTTCTGCAGCAGGTATTCATGGGGATGGCATGGTGTTTCGCCGTCTGGGCGGCGTGGACGGAGGTGCGGGGTCTCCTGGGGGACATTCGGCAAGCATGGAAGGGAGAGAGCGTTGTGAAACGAAAGAGCGGAGGCCGGGTTCGCGGGCGAGTGGTGCTGGAGGCGGACGTATGCGAGATGGCACTGGCGTACAAGGAGCAGTGCGATGCCGCAAGTTTCTCCGAGGCGCTGAATGCCCTGGCCAGGGTGGGGGCGGCCGAGCTGCGCCGGTGCGGGGCGATCGGCCGGGAGAAATAGGAATGGCCGCCCTCGAGGACGGCCTTGGAAGGAAAAACCAGAGCGGCAACGGGGGATGACGGCCCCCTGCCGCTCATTATAGCAAACGGGGGCGGAGCATGCAGGACATCGAGAAAATCATTGAAGAAGCTCAGAGACTGCGACTCCTGGGATACACGGGTCACAGGGAGGAGAGATCGAGAGCCCTGGTTGAACTGAGGGCACTGTTCGGGATCAAGGACGACGAGGACGACAACAATCCTTCGCCTATTATCTCCGATCATCCCGAGGTCCTGGAATGCATTATGCCAAAGTCTTACGGCAGACCGGCAAACGGCGGCAACCAGATTCTTCTGGATTCGGTGCTGGATGGTTCCTTGTGGTTCCGCGCCGTGTGTGCGGAGGGGTATGGTCATGGCTCCGGCTCTCTCCCTTCGGTGTTCGATATCCCCTTTCGGTCTCGGCAGGAGGCCCTGTGGGACGCCGTCGCCATTTTTTACAAGAAGCTGAAAGAGTTCCCCCAAAATACGCCTTGTGAGAAGAAGCTGGTCAGCGTTCTGGGAAAATGGCTGGAGAAAATCGAGAACGACTTGCCGGAAAGCCTTCGGGAGAAGCCTTCCGGCAGCGGGACAGCGGAGAACGGCGAGCTGAACGTTGTTAAGGAAGCTTCCGAAGAGGGTGACATCAAGGCCGAGGAGCAGCCGAATCCCCGGCAGGACCGGGGGCCGAACAGCTGCGGCTGGGGCAGCCGGAGGATGGATTTATCCTCCTCGAGGATCTGGAGACGGAACGGCAGGGGAAAATCCGGCGGGAGCTCGAGACCGTGACGGGCATTCGGAACACGATGAGGATGATGCAGAAGGCCTACAGCCGCCAGGCATTGTACCTGAGCATCGTCAGCGTGATCGAGGAAGCGCGGATCCGGAGCGCGGGGTCTCCCGGAGAACGTGTCCTGGCGGCCGACGTCGAGGGGAGGATGCGCGTCCTGGCCGAGGACGAAATGGCGCAGGACCTCGACGGGCGCCACCTCGTCGTCTATGCCGCGTTCCTGGATGGCGCCGAAGTAGACCATAACAAAGAGCAAGAGGGGAGAAAAAACGATGCGTGAGGTCTTGAGTGTGATGCCCGAGGTGAAGGCCCCGCATAACCGGTGTTGCAGGTGTGGGGACAAGATTGTGCCGAGACTGAAGGTCTATATTCTCTACAGCTACGACCCGAGGGCGGGGAAGCTCTCGACGACGTTCGCGCACCCAACGTGCGCGAAGCGGGCCGGCCTGGTCCGGGACGATCATGAGATTCCCGGCGACGTGGTGGAGCTGTTCTGGAAGTGCTGGGCAAAGAAGGTGGCAGGAATATGAGAAGGGTCTACATCGCGCATCCGCTGCGCGGGGAGCGGCTGGATATCGCGGAGGTGGAGCAGAATGTTTCGCGCGTCACGGAGCTCTGTCGGCGTGTGGCGGAGGCACATCCCGACGTGCTGATCCTCTCGCCGATCCACGCGTTCGATTTTGTGTCCCCGCTGGGACCGCAGGACTGGGTGATGCGGCAGTGCCTGGCGCTGCTGGACCTTGCGGACGAGCTGTGGGTGTTCGGGGACTGGGAGCGCTCGGAGGGGTGCTGCATGGAGGTGGGACACGCCCGGGCTACCGGGAAACTCATCCTCTTCGAGGACGGGACGGTTGAGGGTGGGATCATTCATGACAGTAGAGGCACATAAGGAAAGCAGAGCCTGAGAGCATTGGGGGCTGGGGAGCATGGGACAAACATGAGCTGGGCGACGCCGATCGAGGTCGAGGATTCCTTCGTCCGCTGGCTCTGCGACCTGGGGATCCCGCCGGCCGAGGGAGAACGGCTCCTCCTGGATGGGCAGAAGCACCGCTATAAAGTCACCGGTGATCGCGGCACGACGCGAAACGGCGAATACTGCATCTATTGCGACGATCGCCCCGGCGGCTGGGCAAAGAGCTGGAGCGCCAAGCACGGCGTGGAATACGCCGTGTGGACGTATTACCAGCCCGGGGAATCACCCTGGAGCGACGAGGAAAAACGCGAGTACGTGAAGCGCATGGAGGCTCAGCGCGCCGCGGCTGCGCGGCAGAAGGAGCTGGAGCGGGCGAAGGCGAGCGCGGAGGCGGCACGGAAATGGGAGGCGGCCACGGAGCCGAGGCCGGGACACCCGTACCTGAAAAAGAAGGGGCTCTCCGGAACGCACGGGGCGCGCCAGCTGGGGAACCTCCTGGTGCTGCCGATCCAAAACGTCTCCGGATCCCTGATGAACATCCAAACGATCGCACCCGACGGCGAGAAGCGTTTCCATCCGGGGGCGCCGAAGGCGGGCGGGTTCTTCGTGATCCCAGGACAGAGCCCTGAACCGTATGGAAAGCCAAGGCATTGTCCTGAACCGCATGAAAAGACGGGGCAGAGCTCAGATTCGACACATGACTTTGGTTCGGCGGAGCCAGGGCGAAGCCCTGGACCGTATGAAAACCCCTCGGGGGGAGACCGGGAGGTTTTTCTATGCGAGGGGTTCGCCACCGGGGCCACGGTGCACGAGGCGACGGGTCGGACGGTGGTTGTGGCCTGGGACTGCGGGAACCTGCCGAAGGTGGCGGAGCTGCTGCGGTCCCGGTATCCGGGGCGGCTGGCCCTTGCGGCCGACAACGACCACAGGACGCCGGGGAACCCCGGCCTGGCGGCGGCGTTCGAGCTCGCGGAGCAGTTTGGGATCCCGTTCACCTCGCCGGTCTTTGAGGCGGACGAGGCCGGGAGCGACTGGAACGACTACGCGGCCCTGCACGGCATCGAGCGCACGGCGGAGGAAATCTTCCTGCGGTTGGAGGAGAACCGGAAGGTCCCTGAGCTGGAGAAGCACTACGCCTGGCCGCGTTGGGTCCACGAGAGGAAGAACGGGGCCCCGATGGGGACGCTGGAGAACCTGCAGGTGCTGCTGGCCCACGAACGGCTTGGGGTCTGGTACGATGAAGTGAAGAAGGACGTGGATTACAAGCTGCCGCCGGAGATCGAAGAGGGGCGGTTCGGGAAGGACAACCGGGCGAACTCCATCTTTGCGCTGGTCGTCTCGCTGTGCGAGCAGCACAGGTTTCCGACCTCGAACCTGCCGCTGTTCCTGGATGCGATCGCCGACATGGGGCGCCGGAACGCCGTCCGGGACTGGATACGGATACGGGGCTGGGACGAGAAGGACCGCATCGGGGAGTTGACGGAGACCCTGACTCTGGCGGAGTGGTTCCCGGACCGGATGAAGCGGCTGCTGCTGAAACGCTGGCTCATCTCCGCCGTGGCGGCGTGCTTCGAGCGGGAGGGATTCAAGGCCCGGGGCGTTCTGGTGCTGCAGGGGCATCAGGCGATCGGGAAAACGAGCTGGCTCGCTGCGCTGGTCCCCAAGGGGTCGGATTGGTTTCTGGACAGCGTTGCCCTGGACCCGGAGGACAAGGACAGCGTGAAGCGGGCGATCAGCCACTGGATCATCGAGCTGGGCGAGCTGGAGGCGACGTTCAAAAAGGCGGACATCAACAAACTCAAGGGGTTTATCACGTCGCCGGTGGACATCATGCGTACCCCGTTCGCCCGAAAGATGAGCACGTTCCCGCGGCGGACGGTGTTCTGCGCCTCGGTGAACCAGGCGGAGTTTCTGGTGGACACGACGGGGAACAGCCGGTGGTGGTGCCTCCCCTGCAAGGCCATCGACTACCGGCACGGGATCGACCTCCAGCAGCTCTGGGCGCAGGCGCTCTCTCTGTACCGGGCTGGGGAGCCCTGGTGGCTGACCCGTGAGGAAGAGGCGGAGCTGGACGTTTTGAACCGGTACTTCGAGGCCGGGGACGAGATCGAGGACCTTATCGCCTCCGGCTGGAACTGGGACGAGTACGAGCGGGATCTTTCCATGGGGCTGGGAGACTGGATGAATGCGACGGCCATTCTGAAATCCTGCGGGATGCAGAACCCGACGAAGATGCAGGTGCGGCGCGCCGGGGAGGTGCTGCGAAAGCTGACCGGCCGGGAGCCGGAGCGGCGCGGGAAGGCGCGGGACCGGTGCTACTGGATGCCCAACAGGAACTGCTACAGCCCTTAGGGGGCGGCGGACAAAGATAAGTTTGTCCGCCCTTTGTCCGCCTGTTTGTCCGCCGCGTAAAACCTTGTCAGTGAATGTCTTATACCCAATCAGCGGACAAAGGACACAAAAACCCGGAAAAATTTTCTTACGCGCGCGCGTTTTGATATTTTGATCTTTTTTCTTTTAAGATTTTTTGTCAGACTTTAGTCCGCTCTGTCCGCCATGCAATATAAAGCATTGCCGCAGGCGGGTTCGGATGGCGGACAAAGTGGCGGACACAAGGCGGACAAAGAAGGTTTGTCTGCCTCGGAAAGGAGCGTCCGGAGCGATGCAGCCCATCAGTCCCGAAGAGTTCAAGTTCATGAGGGAGAAAAAAATATATCTCTGTTCCTTTTGCATGTACTGTCCGCGGCAAAAGGATAAAAATACGTATTATTGCGTAGCGGGAAAAGCATGGCGGGTGTACTGCAAGATGCGGGAGTGTCCGGGGTTCCGCCCGAAGCCGAAAAAGCCGGAGCCGAAGGCGGAGCAGCTGCGGATGTTCGATGACTGGGGGCACGCCGCTCCGGAGACGGCCTCCACAGAGGAGAGGGCGCGATGAGACGGGCGACCTTCGCAGCCGTGGAGGGGGTGCTGCGAGATTTTCCCCGTATCTGCGTAGCGCTTTCGGAGCGGGAACATTACCTCGAGGCATTGGCTCAAGGCGGTGGGGATTCCCCCCGCTTCGAGGGCGGTGAGAAGCTGTCCGGCCCCGAGGCCCTCTGCGACATGAAGAACGGCGACGTGGAGTATTGCGAACTGACGGCCGTGACGGAATCGGTGGGAGGGGGGCTGCGCGACCTGCCGGAGACGCTTTTGCAGCTGGTGCGGATGCTTTATTTCGAGAACATGAGTCTTCTCGATGCAGCCATGGAGGCGGATATGTCGGAGCGAAATGCATGGAGAAAACGGAAACAGGCTTTGGAGCTCCTTCGAGATTCCTGCCTGAAGGTGCACATGGTCGTCGAGCGCTGGCGCGACCGGGAAATGGTACGAGAGACCACGGCAATCGCCTATCTGCTTCGGGAAACCTCCTGACCCTGATTGTGGATAACTTGGCATTGCTTCTCCCCCCTGTTTCGGTGTATATTTGCTACGATCAAGAGTTGTAGCGAGGAAGCCACATCGCGAGAGAGAGGACTGCCCCAGCCGGGTGGTCCTCTTTTTGTTAAGGGGGGGAGAAGGGATGAAGGGGGAGAACCTGTCGCCGAAGGAGGAGGAATTTTGTCGGCAATATCTCGTTTTGAGGAACGGAACGAAGGCCGCCATCGCTGCGGGGTACTCCCAAAAGCGTGCCCGTGCAACGGCTTGTGAGCTTCGAGCAAAGCGTAACATCCGCGAACGACTGTCAGAACTTGAAAGGGAGTGGCGTGAAGACAGCGAGGTCAGCCGGGAACAGATTATTGCCGAACTCAAAGCTATCGCGTTCTCGAACATCCAGGACGACCTGCAACCGCTGCCGGAGGACCCGCAGCAGTACCTTCCCTTTGGGGAGGAGGTCATCCGCGCCCTGCCCTCCCGGCCCCGGCACGTCACAGCCGCTATCGAGTCGGTGAAAATCAACGCCAAAGGCGAGATCGAGATCAAGCGGCACAACAAGGTGGCGGCCCTGGCAAAGCTCTCCGAAATTCTGGGGCTGACGAACGCGGAGCTGAACGTGAATCTGTCGATAGCGGACAGCATCGAGGCCGCGCGGGCACGTGCTGCGGAAGGAGGTGAAGGGACGGAGTGAACTTCGACGCGGAGATGGCGAAGGACATGGGGCGTATGAGCCGGGACCCTCTGTCGTGGGTCTTGTACGCCTTCCCCTGGGGCGTCGGAGAACTGTCCGGGTTCGGCGGGCCCGACGCATGGCAGCGGGACGTCTTGAAGTACATCCGGGACAATCTGTCCCGCAAGGAGCCCCTGCGTGTTGCGGTGGCCAGCGGGCACGGGATAGGGAAGAGCGCCCTGGTGGCGTGGCTTATCCTGTGGTCGCTCTCGACGTGTCCGGACGCTCGCGGGATCGTGACGGCGAACACTGGCTCCCAGCTCAAGACGAAGACCTGGGCGGAGCTGGCGAAGTGGTACAACCGCTTTATCGCCCGTCACTGGTTCGAGATTGCGGCGACATCCCTGTCCGGCAGGGAGAAGGGGCACGAGGCGACTTGGCGTTTCGATTCGGCCGTGTGGAGCAAGAACAATACTGAGGCGTTCGCGGGGCTGCACAACCAGGGGAAGCGGATCGTCGTAGTCTTCGACGAGGCGAGTGCCATCGACGACACGATCTGGGAGGTCACGGAGGGGGCCCTGACGGACAGCGACACAGAGATCCTGTGGCTGGCATTCGGGAACCCGACGCGCAACACGGGGCGCTTCCGGGAGTGCTTCCGGAAGTACCGGGACCGCTGGCATCACATCCATGTGGACAGCCGCACCGCGGCCATCACGAACAAGGCGCAGCTGAAGCAGTGGGTGACGGACTACGGCGAGGACAGCGATTTCGTCAAGGTGCGCGTGAGGGGGATATTCCCCGACGCGTCGGACACGCAGCTCATCTCCGCGGAGCTGGTCCGCCAGGCGAAGGAACGGAGTCTGACGGAGCGGGACGTCGCCGGGGCGCCGAAGATCATGGGGATCGACGTGGCGCGGGGCGGAGCGGACCAGAGCGCCGTGTGGCTGCGGCAGGGGCTCCTTGCCAGACGCCTCTACAAACGCCACACGCCGGACAGCATGGTGTTCGCGGAACGCCTGGCGTCCCTGATGCGGGAGCACGAGCCGGACGCCGCATTCATCGACATGGGCGCGATGGGGGCTCCCGTCTACGACCGGCTGAGCCACCTGGGATTCGGACACGTGGTCATGGGCATCAACTTCAGTCAGGGCGCTGTTCGGGACGACCTGTACCTGAACCGGCGCTCGGAGATGTGGCACGCCGTGGCGAAGTGGCTGAGGGACGGCGGGGCGCTGCCCTCCCAGGGGCCGGAGGCTCAGGACATCGAGGACGATCTGTGCGCGCCGGAGTACTTCTACAACACCAAAGGGAAGCTGCAGCTGGAGAGCAAGGAGGATATGAAGGAGCGCGGGCTTCCCTCCCCGGACGACGGGGACGCGCTGGCGCTGACGTTTGCGGCGCCGGTGGTGCGGCGTGCTGATATTCCGGCGCGCGAGTCGATGCACGGGGGGCTGGAGGATTATGACCCGTTCACTTGGTGAACGGGAATGAAGGGAGAGGATTTTTCAATGTGTATGCCGAAAGCGCCAAAGGTTGAGACGCCTGCGCCGCCGCCGACGATCGAGCAGGCGAGGACGGACGACGCGGCCATCGCCCGCCAGGACGAGCGGAAGCGTCTGCGCGGGGCCATGAACTCCCGCACGACGATCCTGTCCGAGGGGGCGTCGGGGACGGGCAGCGGGCGCAAGACGCTCCTGGGGCAGTGAGATGCCGAACCGGGAGGAGGAGAAGCAGCGGCGTCCCCCTCGGGAGCCGCCCGACCTGCGGGCTCTGGCGAAGCGCCTGAAGGACATGGAGGACGCCCGCTCCCGGCAGATGCCCGTCTGGCAGGAGATCGCGAAGTACATCTCCCCGGGCCGTGGGGCGTTCGACAGGCAGAAGCCCAATCAGGGAGAGCGGAAGGACAAGCACCTGCTGGACCCGACGCCGCTCCAGGCTCTGCACGTCCTGTCCGCGGGGCTCCAGGGAGGGTTGACCTCCCCGAGCCGGCCGTGGTTCCGGCTGGGAGTGTCGGACTCCGACCTCGCGGACTACGGGCCGGTGCGCCTGTGGCTGGACGAGGTGGAGCGGCGCATGATGCACGTGCTGAGCCAGTCGAACCTCTACAACTGTCTGCACATCCTGTATCAAGAGGTGGGGGCGTTTGGGATCGGCTGCATGCTCATCGAGGAGGATCCCCGGAACGTCGTCCGGGGGCTGACGATGACCGTCGGGGAATACTGCGTCGCCTATGACGTGGCCGGGCTGCCCAACGCCTTCGGGCGCAGCTTCTGGATGACGGCCGTGCAGATGCGGGACCGGTTCGGCATGGACGCCCTTTCCGAAGGAGCACGAAACGCGCTCGATGCGGGCCGGCGCGACGAGTGGTTCCGCGTGTCGCACCTCATCTTCGAGGACGACGATGCGGGGCCGGAGGAAAAACCCTATCGCTCCGTGTACTGGGAGGAGGGGAGGACGGAAAGGCCCCTCCGCGTGTCGGGATATGCGGAGTTCCCCATCGTGGCCCCGAGGTGGGAGGTGGTTGGCGGGGACTTCTACGGGCGCGGCCCGGGGTGGGACGCGCTGGGCGAGTCGAAGACGCTGCAGGAGCTCCGGAAGGACTACCTTGTGGCGCAGAAGATGGCGATACAGCCGCCGATGGTGGGGCCGAACTCCCTCCGGGGCACGCACCGGGACCTGCGCCCCAACGGCATCACCTACGTGGACGGGGCCGATCCCAACCAGGTATTCCGCCCGCTCTACGAGGTCCGGCCGGACCTGCCCGGCCAGATCGCGGCGATGCAGGACAGCCGGGATACGATCCGGCGCATCTTCTTCGCGGACCTGTTCCTGGCGATCATCATGAACGACGACAAGAACATGACGGCGACGCAGGTGAACGCCATCAACAACGAGCAGATGATGATGATCGGGCCCGTGTACGAGCGGCTGGATCACGAGCTGCTGGACCCGTTCATCGGGCGGACGTTCGGGATCATGGACCGCATGGGGCTCATTCCGCCCGTCCCCGAGGAGCTGGCGGGGCAGGAGCTGAAGATCGAGTACATCTCGATGCTGGCTCAGGCGCAGCAGATGGTGGGGTTGGGCGGAATCGACCGCCTGACGACCTACGCCGGGGAAATGGCGAAGATCAACCCCGACGTGCTGGACAAGTTCGACGCCGACGAGGCGGTAGACCAGTACGCGCGAATGCTGGGCGTGCCCGCCGCGATCGTCCGGAGCGACGAGGCGGTGGCGGAGATGCGGCGGGCCCGAGCGGAGCAGCAGGCGCAGATGCAGCAAATGGCCGCCGCGGCGCAGATGGCACAGACGGCGAACCAGGGGGCCGGGGCGGTGCGCCAG
>NZ_CAUUGJ010000078.1:0-11578 GCF_963544685.1 uncultured Fretibacterium sp.
GCTTCCCGAGAGGACCGTCTCCTCGTCGCGGGAAAGTACGCGCACCGTATTGGTATCCGCCCCGAACCCGCACCCGGGCGCCAGCACGTCGTTCGCCACGATCAGGTCCAGGCCCTTCCGCTCCATCTTCGCGCGCGCGTTCTTCAGGAGGTCGTCGGTCTCCGCCGCGAAGCCGATCAGGACCTGCCCGGGCCTCTTGCGCCGCCCGACCTCCGCCGCGATGTCCGGGTTCTGCTCGAGCTCGATGGAGACCGTCTCCCGTCCCTCCCGCTTGATCTTGCGGGGGGAGCGGTCCCTTGCGCGATAGTCGCCCACCGCGGCGGCCTTGACCACGCAGGAGGCCCAATCCGACTCCTCCATGACCGCATCGTACATCTCGAGGGCGGAGACGACGCGGCGAACCTCCAGCCCATGGAGCGTCCCCGTCCCCTCGACCGGCCCCAGAACCAGCTTCACCTCGGCGCCGCGATACCACGCCGTGCGGGCCATGGCGATACCCATCCGGCCCGTGCTGGGATTGGAGAGGTAGCGGACCGGGTCGAGGTACTCCCGGGTCGGCCCCGCGGTCACCAGAAGACGGACGCCCTCCATGTCCCGTTTCGGGGCCAGGGCACGGAACAGCTCCTCCAGGATCAGGTCCGTCTCCGGCAGCCGCCCCCTGCCCTCGTAACCGCAGGCCAGAGCGCCGAAAGCGGGGTCGACCACGCGAACCCCCCGCTCCGACAGGATGCGCAGGTTCTGCTGCGTCGCGGGATGCTCGAACATGTGCACGTTCATCGCAGGGAACAGAAGGACCGGGCCCCTCGCGGCAAGCAGGGCCGACGCGATCAGGCTCTCTCCCCTCCCGTGGGCCAGGTCCGAAGCGGTATTGGCCGTACAGGGGGCGACGAGGACAACCTCCGCCCAATCAGCCAGCCGTATATGCGGGATCTCGAACCCCCGTTCGCAGGAGAGGAAATCGTCCTGACGCCAGACCCGGCGCCCCGACAGCGTGGAGAGCGCAAGGGGGCTGACGAGCCGTTCCGCTGCGCGCGTCATGAGGATCTCCACCTCGCAGTCCAGCCTGACCAGCCGGCTGACCAGCTCCGGGATCTTGTACGCGGCGATGCCCCCCGTCACGCAGAGCAGAACTCGCCGGGCCCGCTTCCAGGCGATCATTCGACGCCCGAGGGCTCGGGGATCCGCTTCGTCCACTCCTCGGGGACCTCCCCCTTCTCGAACTCCAGCAGGGCCATCGACAGATATTTCTCGTTGATCGAAAGGTCCTCCTCCACCGTTTTATGCTCGCTCAGCCACCGGGCCCTAGCCGCCACCAAAGCCGTGATCTCGTACTTGTTGTCGGTCCCGCATTTATTCTCGAGCGCGTCGAGGTCGTAAAATTTCATCTCCGCAACCTGCCTTCCCTGAAATCCATAACCATTCTTCTGAGGGCCGTCGAGGCCTCGTCCAGATCGTCGTTCACCAGGACCCGGTCATATTTCGGGGCCTCCTTCAGCTCCCGTCTGGCGCTCTCCAGCCGGGCCCTGAGCTCCGTCTCCGTCTCGGTATGGCGTCCCCGCAGCCTGCGCTCCAGCTCCTCCTCCGAGGGGGGAAGAACGAAGATCGTGACGGCATCGGGGATGAGGGAACGAACCTGCAGGGCCCCCTGGACGTCGATCTCCAGAAGCACGTCCCGCCCCGCGTCCAGCTCGCGCTCGACGTCCTCCCTCAGGGTCCCGTAGCGGGGGCCTCCATGGACTCTGGCGTACTCCAGAAACCGCCCCTGCTCCACCATCCTCGAAAACTCGTCCTCGGAGACGAAGCGGTAGTCCACCCCCTCGCGGTCCCCGGGCCGGGGAGGGCGCGTCGTGCAGGAGACGGAGTAGGTCAGCCCCTCGATATCCCTCAGCGCCCGGGCGCGCAGCGTCCCCTTGCCCACGCCGCTGGGGCCCGAGAGGACAAAAAGCGTTCCCCTTTCCTTCGCCTTCATCGTTCCTCGATCCCTGTCATTTCCAAATTCATCTCATTCCACGTTCTGTATCTGCTCCCGGATCCGCTCGAGGCACGATTTCGCCTCGACGACCCCCCACCGGAACTCGGCGTCCCCCACCTTGGAACCCATCGTGTTGACCTCGCGGTTCATCTCCTGGATCAGAAAGTCCAGCTTGCGCCCCTCGGACTCCCCGCCTCCGGCCGTCTGGCGGAATTTGGCGATGTGGGCGGCGAGGCGCGCCAGCTCCTCCGAGACGTCCCAGCGATCGGACATGAGGGAGACCTCCTGGGCGAGCCGTCCGTCGTCGATTCCAAGTCCGAAATGCTCCACGACCTTCTCGATTCGGGTTCTGAGGGCCTCGACGGCCCCATCCGAGGCCGTTTTCCACCGCTCGGCGAGGAACGCCGCGACGGCCTCGAAGGCCCTCAGCTCCTCCTCTACGACCGCCAGCAGCTTGGCACCCTCCGAACGCTTCATCTCCATCAGAGAGGCGACGGCCTCGTTCAGCAGCCCGCTCCATGCCTCGGCGTCGAGCTCCGCCCCCCTCGCGGCGTCGGGCATGTCGCAGACCCCCGGAACGGACAAAAACGCCGTCAGGTCGGAGGGCGCCGGAAGCCCCATCCCCTTCGACAACGCCTGAACTTTTTCGAAGCAGGAGAGGAGGGCCCGCTCGTCCAGCACCGGGCTCCTCGCCCCGGGATTCCAGGCGACATCCGCGGAAAGCCTCACCTTGCCGCGCCTTATGGCGGAACGGAGGGAGGCGACCATCCAGCTCTCCAGCGAGGCGAGCTCGCGGGGCAGCCGCACCGAGAAATCCTGATACCGATGGTTGACCGACGTCAGCTCGAACGTCACGACCCCCCAGGGAAAATCCCGGGAGGAACGGCCAAATCCCGTCATGCTTAAAAACATCGCGACCTCCGTCTATCTCTTTCGTCCGAGGACGAGATTCCGAAAAAACAAAAGCCAGCCCCCGGGGAAAGGCAACATAGGGGCTTCGCCCCCCACGCCGCTATCGTGAGACTGAGCGGCCCGCAAGCGAAGCGAGCGGCCGCCGGAAGGCTCCCCTCCGGGGATAGCGGCGGCCCCGGCAAGCCTCCTTTTCAAAACAGGCAAGCTGGGGTACCGCCGGGAGGCCACATGAATCCAATCAGGGTTTCCTCAGCGCATCGAAGGACGCCGGGCGCGTAAACCATTCGCTGCGGGAGGCCAGCTCCCGCTCCACGGACATCAGAAGCCCCCGGAGCCCGGTCCCCTGCAGGGCGCTGATCCCCAGGACGTCCTCGCCCTTCACCCTCAGGGCCAGAGCCAGGCTCTCCGCCTCTCCCGGAGGGACGGCATCCAGCTTGTTCAGGACCAGCAGGCGGGGGAGCTCCCGACACTCGATCTCCGTCAGCGTGTCCACGATCACCTCGTAGGTGGACATGGCCTCGGGGTCGGAGGCGTCCAGCAGCAACAGCAGGAGCTCCGCCTCGCGAATCTCCTCGAGCGTGGCGCGGAAAGCGGCCACCAGCGCAGGGGGCAGGCTCCGGATGAAACCCACGGTGTCCGAGAACAGCACCGCGCCCCCGCCCGGAAGGACGATGCGCCGCACCGACATGTCCAGCGTGGAAAAAAGCCGGTCCTCCGCGAGGATCGATGCATCCCCGGAGAGGGCCTTCAGCAGGGTGGACTTTCCGCTATTCGTATACCCGACCAGGGACACCGTCGGGATTCCCCGTTTCTTCCGCCGATCCCGGACGAGACGGCGCTGCCGCCTCACGTTCTCCAGCTTTCTGGAGATCTCGCGCACGCGCCGCTCCAGCCGGCGGCGGTGGCGTTCAAATTCCGTCTCTCCGGGCCCGCGCGTCCCGATCCCCGCCCCCGTCCGGGACATCTGGAGTCCCAATCCCTTCAGGTGGGGGATCTCGTAGCGCGTCAGGGCCAGCTCCACCTGGAGGCGCGCCTCCGCCGTAACCGCCCTTCGCTCGAAGATCTTCATGATGACGAACGGCCGGTCCCAGACCGTCGCCCCCGTGAGCTTCTCCAGCGTGCTCTTCTGCACGGGAGAAAGCCGCTCGTCGACGACGACGTAACGGGCCGACCGCGAGAGGCAGAACAGGCGGACTTCCTCCGCCTTGCCCCTGCCGATCAGGCAGGCGGGGTCGGGACACTCCCTGCGCTGCACGACGCTCCCCAGCACCTCGATGCCCAGAGAACCCAGCAGCAGCGCCAGCTCGTCGAGGGAGTTCTCGGGCTCTCCCTCCCGGTCCGGAAGGGAGAGCCCCACCAAAATCGCCCCCGAGCGGGGAGTCCCACGCTCAGGACGGCGCCGACTCAAGGGCCCTCATGGCGTCCGTCAACGCCCCCATAATGACGTCCCTGCCGCCCCTGCTCTCATAGACCTCCGTGGGGAAGCGCAGAGGCCGCCCGAAGGTCAGGGTGATCCTCGACGGACGGACGAAACGGGAGCCCGTAGGCATGGCGTCGAAGCTTCCGTGGATGAAGGCCGGCAGAATCGGAGCGCGCTCCCTGGCGGCGATCAGGGCGACGCCCGCCTCCAGGGGCTGAAGGCGGCCATCCGGGGAACGCCCTCCCTCGGGAAAGATCAGGATGTCGCTTCCTTCGTGATAGAGCTTCATGAACCCCTTCAGGGCGCCCGCGGCCGAGGCGTTGTCCGCCCGCGAAACGGGCACGGCGCCGAGGGCACGGATCGAGGTTCCCAGAAACCACGAGCGGAAGAGTTCCTCCTTGGCGAAGTAGCGGAGGCGCCTCGGGAAAAATGACCCCACAACGAGGGGATCGAGGTTGCTGGCATGGTTGCAGGCCACGACCACCCTCTCGTCCGGGTCGAGGTCCTCCAGCCAACGGATGGAGCAGCGATTGTAAACTCTCAGGATGATCCGGAAGGTATTCCGGACCAGCCAGTAGAACAGCGGATTGGGCTTCACTGGGCTTCCTCCCTCCCCTCCGGCTCCAGCACGTCCCGGACGCGTCGCTCCAGATATTCCAGAACCTCGTCCTCCGTCATCTCCGAGGTGTCGACGAGGACGGCATCTTCGGGCCGCGTCAGCGGGGCTATCGCCCGGGTGCTGTCGAAACGGTCCCGCACACGTATCTGGGACAGGACATCCTCGAAGGGCACGGGCTCTCCCCTTCGCTGCAGCTCGAGGCAGCGGCGGCGGGCCCGGGCCTCCGGCGAGGCCGTCATGAAAAACTTCAGGGGCGCATCGGGAAAAACCACGCTTCCCACGTCACGCCCCTCCACGACCAAGGAACCATATTGTCTCTGCCCTCGCTGGAGATCCAGCAGCGCCTCCCGGACGCACCCCAGAGCCGAATAGGCCGAGACGATCCCATCCACGTGAGGCGTTCGGATCGCGGCGCTCACGTCCTCGCCGTTCAGGAGGACGCCTCCCTCCCTCAGCTCGATGGAGATTCCCCTCAAGGCCCCCCGCAGGTCCGCCGTGTCGTCGGGAGGGATGCCCTTTCGGTCCAGGTCGAAGGCTATGGCGCGATAGATCGCCCCGGTATCGAGGTAGCGGACGGACAACCGGTGCGCCAGCCGTTTCGCGACCGAGCTCTTTCCCGCCCCGGCCGGTCCGTCGATGGCGACGACGAAGGACACTCTCAGAACCCCCGCATGTCCGCCATCTCCTCGGTGGCCTTGCTCGCAAAATCCACGAGGTCTGACATCAGGGCCTCGAAGTTCGTGATGCCCAGCCGCTCCAGCGGTTCGGGGAACATGTAGTTCTGCATGCTGTCCGCCCCGATGCCGATCCCCAGCATCAGGCACATGGAGTTGGCCACGCTGACGACGTCCAGCAGAGGCTGAAACTCCGCAAACTCCTCCGGGAGCTCGTTGGGCTTGTGATGGTAGGCGACGGCGCACTGGTATCCCTTGGGAAGGTCCCACCGCTCCACCAGGATCTCCCCCACCATGGCGTGGTCGAACCCCAGCACCCGGAACTCCGCCTCCGTAAACGGGATCTGCTCCTCCTCGACCATCTTGACGATGATGCCGTATCCAAAGCGCACGTAGTCGTTGAGGACGACCTTTCCGACATCGTGAAGAAGCCCTCCGACATAGGCCTCCTCGGGGGAGACCTTTTTCGTGACCTGAGCGATATAGCGGGAGGCGTAGGCCACGGTCAGGGAGTGGCGCCACAGCTCCCCGCGGTCCAGGGCATAGCCCGAGAGCCCCTTGTCCATGACGGAGTAGACCGTCGCCGCCAGGACGATGTTGCTGACGTTCTTGTAGCCCAGAAGCGCTATCGCCTCGGAGATGTTCGACATGTGGCGTGTCATCCCGTAGGCGGCGGAGTTTGCCAGTTTCAGGATGCGCAGAACCAACCCTTCGTCACGAGAGAGGCTTTGAGCGACGTCCGACGCGCTGCTGGTAGGGTCGTTGAGCTTTCGCAGCGTCTCCACCACAAATTGAGGGAAGGACTTTATCTCCTTCATTTTGTTGATGATACGTGTCTTGATCAGTTCCCTTGAACGCTCGTCGATTTCACTCACGGACATGTCCTCCTTGCGTGAGGGCTATACTGCGCCACCTTCAAATATTTTAGTGTAGAGTTCGGAAAAAGACAATTCCACGAACTCGCCGACACGAAGGTTCTCCAGGACCATGCGTCCGACGCGGCGGCGGATCAGGGCACGAACCGAAAAGCCGGCCAGATTGGCCATCGTCCGCACCTCGCGCTTGAGCCCCTCTCCAATGACGACGCGAAGCCATCGCCCCCGCGGTTCCCTGTCCAGGGCGGAGAGGGCGATGGGCCGGACATGGCGCCCCTGGATCTCGAACCCGTTTCTCCAGCGCTCCGTCTGCCGCTCGTTGATCTCGATGTTGAGCAGCACCTCGTACTCCTTGGTCACGCCCTTGGACGGATGAAGGATGCTCTGGGCAAAGGAGCCGTCGTTCGTGAGGATCAGCAGTCCCTCGCTCTCCCGGTCGAGGCGCCCCGCCGGGTAGATGCGCTCCCGGCGCAGCCGCTCGGGCAGAAGGTCCACCACGACGGGGTCGTATTTGTCCGCCACGGCGCAGACCACCCCAACCGGCTTGTTCATCGCCACATAGACGTGCGCGGACAAAACCGCCCTGCGGCCGTCGCACCGCACGTCGTCCTTTTCCGGGTCGACCTCGAGGTAGGGAAGCAGGACGATCCTGCCGTTGACCCGGACCCGCCCCTCGAGAATCATGGCCTCGGCCTTGCGCCGCGAGGTCACGCCGCACGCCGCCAAAAAAGCGTTAAGACGCACCGGTCTCCTCCTCCCCCTCGGGGAACGGTCCCTCCGGCCCGGCATCCTCCAGAGGGTCGGCCCCAAGCTCTCCAAGCTCCTCCAGGCTCGGCAGGTCCGCTATCGCCTCGAGGCCGAAGAGCTCCAGGAAACGCGGCGTCGTCCGATAGAGCAGGGGCGACCCGCTGGCCTTCTTGCGCCCCGCGATGCGCACGAGCCCATGGCTCAGAAGCGTCTCGATGACCCGTTCGGAACGAACCCCGCGCAGCTCCTCCACCTCGGACCTCGTAACGGGCTGGTTGTACGAGATCACGGCCAGGGTCTCCACCGCGGCCCGGCTGAGCCGGACGCGCCCCCTGCGCGAGGTATCGCGGAACAGGGCGAGCACCTCGGCGAAATGAGGGTTGGTCTCCAGGACCCACCCTCCCGCGACGGACCTGAGGACCAGGCCATGCCCGCCCTCGAGGTGCGCGGCCAGCTCCGACAGGGCGGAGGACACCTCCCCCCCCGAGACGCCGAGCACGGACTGCAGTTCCCCGGACGGGACGGGAGAGACGGCAAGGAAGAGCACGGCCTCGATCTGGGCCGCAAGGACGGACAGGCTCCGCCGCTCCTCGACGTGATCGGAGCTCTCAGGACTTCGCGCGGACCGTGACATCGGAAAAAAGGGTCTCCTGCTCTATGCTGATCTTTCCCATCCGGCACATCTCGAGAAGCGCCAACAGCGTCACCACCAGCAGTTTGACGGATTTGGCCGCCCCGCACAACGTGCGGAGCGACAGCAAAGAATCCCGGGCCAGCTGCTCCTCGAGCTCTCCGATACGAGCCTGGATCTGGGATTCCTCGGGAAGGGCCTCGGGGATCCCGCTCCACTCGGCGTCCTCCACCTCGTTCCAAAGCGCATTTTCATCCCGGCCGCGGGACCTCGACCAGCGCTCGAAAAGCCCCCACCACACCCGAGAAAGGAAGTAGAGGTCCCCGATGTCATATTCCAGCTCCTCTGGACGGGGGGCCTCCGGGACCTCGTCCTCCTCGACGACGCGGCGGAAGTAACGCATCTCCCGCTCCCTGCGCTCCCAGAGCCACCGCGCGGCCTCCCTGTAGGGACGATAGCGCGCCAGCGTCTCGAGAAAGGCCTCCTCGTCGACATCGGAGTCCGGATCCTCGCAGTCCGTCCCGGCCCCAGGGGCGGATTCGGGCAGGAGGGAGCGGGTCTTCTCCAGCAGAAGACCCGCGGCCATAAAGAAAAACTCGGCGATCGTCTCGGCCGAGGCCGAGCGGGTCCTGGCCAGATACGCTCCGTAGATGCGGACGAGGTGGGCGACCTTGATGCGGGATGCCTGCATCTGACGGCTCTCCACCAGGTGGCACAGGAGGTCGAGCGGCCCGGAGAATCCGTCGACGGAGACCTCGAAGACCTCCCTGGGCATCGGTCCCCCCGGAGCCTCAGGGCAGAATCCTACCGGGAGAAGGCCGGGACAAGCCCCATGGCGGGATAGAGGGTATCCATCGTCTCCCGTGCCTTTGCCCGCGCCCGCTCCGCCCCGTGGGCAAGGATATCGTCCATGAGCTTTCTGTCCCCGGCATACCTCGCACGCCGCTCGTGGATCGGCGCCATCATCTCCTGGATATGGGCATTCAGCTTCTTCTTGCAGTCCACGCACCCGATCGACGCGGAACGGCATCCCGCGTCGATCTCCGCGCGCTCGGCGGCATCGGGATTGAAGACCTTGTGCAGGTCCCACACCGGACACTTGTCGGGGTCTCCGGGGTCCGACCTCTTGATGCGGGCCGGGTCCGTGACCATGGTGCGCAGCTTGTTCCACACCGACTCGGGCGCCTCCGAGATCTGCAGGGAGTTGCCGTAGGACTTGCTCATCTTGCGCCCGTCGGTCCCCGGAACCTTGGGGGTCTCGGTCAGCAGGGCCTGAGGCTCGACCAAAAGCCCCTCCCCATAGAAGTGGTTGAACCGCCTGGCGATCTCCCGGCTCAGCTCCAGGTGTGCGCTCTGGTCCTCGCCCACCGGGACCCGGTCCGCCCGATAGAGCAGGATATCGGCCGCCATCAGGACGGGATAGCCCAGGAACGCGAAGGTGTCGAGATCCTTGTTCCTGATGTTTTCGATCTGTTCCTTGTAGGTGGGATTGCGGTAGAGCCAGCCCAGAGGGGTGATCATGGCAAGCGCCCAGCCGAGTTCCGCATGCTGCGGGACGTGCGACTGAATGAAGATGGCGCACTTCTCGGGATCGAGCCCGACCGAAAGCCAGTCCAGCAGGGTATCGTAGCAATAGCCCGCGGTATTTGCGGAGTCGGCGTAATTGGACGTCAGCGCGTGCCAGTCGGCTATAAAGTAATAGCACTCGTAATCGTCCTGAAGCCGAACCCAGTTGCTCAGCGCACCGGCCATGTGCCCCATGTGCAGCAGGCCCGTCGCCCTCATTCCGCTCACAATCCGTCCTTTCACCGACGAGACACCCCTTCGTTCTGCAATTCAAAAATCCCCTCGAAAATTTGGTAAACGGAGGCGGCGGGCGACGCGTCCGCTAAAGACGAAGCGGGGACGCGAGGCCCCCCGCTTCGATCAGGACCGTATCGAGAACGCCCGGCACGGCGAGCCGCCGCGCCAGCTCCTTCAGGGAGGCCCGCTCCATCTCGGCGTGGCCGACGACGGCGACCGGCATTCCCTCGCGCACCGCATCCAGCAGCACATGATACTTCGCGTCGGCGGTGACGTACAGGTCCGCCCCCTCCGCCCTGGCGCGAGGCCACAGATCGGCTCCCGATCCGCCGCAGAGCGCCACCCGCAGTATACTACAACTCTCGGACACGTAACCGTCGAGCCACGACAATCCCCAGGCCCGCCTGACCCGCTCCAGCGCCTTCCCGGCCATAAGGGGTTCCTCGAAATTCCCGACCGCCCCCAGTCTGGCATCGGGGTCGAGGACGGAGACATCCCGAAGCCCCAGGAGGCGGGCCAGTTCGAAGCTGACGCCGCCCTCCGCGGAGTCCCAGTTGGTGTGCGCGGCAAGGACGGCGACGCCCCGTTCGACGGCGGCAAGGACCGCCCGCCCCGGATCGCGGGAGAGATCCAGGTGCCTGATCGGGGAGAAAAAAAGGGGATGGTGGGTCAGCAGCGCCTCGCATCCGCGCTCCGCGGCCTCCACCACCGCCTCGGGGAGAGGGTCCAAGGCAATGCCCAGCCTGCGGACCTCCCGATCCGGATCGCCGACCATCAGCCCGACGTTGTCCCAATCGGCGGCCAGGGCAAAGGGCGCCGCCCGATCGATCTCCTCCAGCACCGACCTCAACTTCATGCGCGTCACCTCCGGCATCCTGAGGAAGCTCCCACTCGAATCGGCGCTTCCTCCAAATAAAAAAAGCTCCCACAAAGTAGGAGCGGATCGTCTATGGTGGGCCCACCTGGACTTGAACCAGGAACCTTCCGGTTATGAGCCGGCGGCTCTGACCACTTGAGCTATGGGCCCTCGTATGGCATGACCAATAAAAACGCACGAACGGACGCTATATTTTAACCGTCATTCGACGCGAATGCAACTTACGGGGCAGCTGCTCTCTGCCTCCTTGACGGACGGATCGTCGCTCTCCTCCCGCAGGACCTTGGCGGTCCCCGCATTCTCGTCCAGGACAAAACATTCCGGACTTATTTGAGTGCACACGCCGCAGCCGATGCAGGCCGAGCGATCCAGAGATACCTTCATGGATCCCATCCTCACCTCCGTACCCGTAAGCTCCAGGGAGCGCGCTTATTGTATTATGCTGGTGCCTCATCGTCAAACCTGCCGACGGACGAGCCGGCAAAATGCTCTATCCATCCGCTCCGCCGATCCCTGCGGTCCCCTTCCCGAGGACGGCAAAAACATCTATCGGTTATAATAGCCTTCATAAAATATTTTCGGGCTCCCCATTCGCATCCTGCTGCCCCGTGATGACGAGGAGAGGCTTTGCCATGTCGCTTAAAAGAGAAAAATACAAGAACGGCCACGTGCCGGCCATTCCCGTTTTGTTCCTGTTCCTCCTGTTCGTTTTGCTCGTCTCGTCTCCCGCCCAGTCCGCTCCCCGCGTCGAACGTCAGACCCTGTCCCTCTCGAAGGACCGGAAACAGGACCTGAAGAAGCTGTCCGAGCTTTGCCGCTCGAACAAGCTGACCTCGGCGGACGTGCTGTGGGCCAACGACCTGACCGTCGACCGCCTCACCGAGGGAACGACGCTCATCATCCCCGCCTCCAAACAGGACATCCTGCCCGTCTGGCAATCCATCCAGAAGGAGAGAAAGGCCGAGACCGACACGCTGGTGTCCATCAAGCTGCATGGAGTTCCTGTCTCTTATACACATCTGACGCTGCCGACGACTAGTCGAGTGTA
>NZ_CAUUGJ010000079.1:0-11355 GCF_963544685.1 uncultured Fretibacterium sp.
GCCCGCATGGCAACGCCCCGCCCGCACCAACCGTAGCCGACCACGACGACCGTCTTGCCCGCCACCACCATGTTCGTGGTTCGAACGAAGCCGTCCCACACCGACTGTCCCGTCCCGTAACGGTTGTCGAACAGGTACTTGCTGAGCGCGTCGTTGACCGCGATCATGGGGAACTTCAGAACGCCCTCGTTCGCCATGGCCCTCAGGCGCTTGACGCCGGAGGTCGTCTCCTCCGATCCTCCCAGGATGCCCGGGATCAGCTCCGGCATCTCCTGGTGGATCGTGGCCACGAGGTCGGCCCCGTCGTCCACGATGACGTTCGGCTTATACCCCAGGACGGTGCGCACGTAACCGAAGTACTCCTCCGTGGTCATGCCCCGGTGGCTGTAGACGTGCACGCCCTTGTCCGCGAGGGCCGCACAGATGTCGTCCTGAGTGGACAGCGGATTGCTGCCGCAGGCGGCGACCGTCGCCCCCAGATGGGAGAGGGTCAGCAGCAGATTGGCCGTCTTCGCCTCCAGATGAAGACAGGCGGCGATCGTCGCCCCCTTGAAGGGCTGAGCCTCCTTGTACTTGTTGTACAGGAACTGGAGCGACGGCATGTACTGCCAAGCCCACACGATCTTGTTCCAGCCGTGCTCCGCCAACTTCATGTCCGCAACGTGATACTTCTCCAAAACGATCCCTCCAAAGTCGAAAATCCAGACAAAAACTCCATGGGGGCTTCGCCCCCATCTCCCCACCCAGGGGACTTGTCCCCTGGGAACCCCGAATCAAAAAAGCTCCTCAAGAAAAACTGTAGGGCGGGCGGAAGACCCCCCGCTCGGTCACGATGGCCGCAATATAGCGGGCCGGGGTCACGTCGAAGGCCGGGTTCCAGATCTTCACGGCATCGGGCACGCGCTGCCCGTTGGGCAGACCGCGCATCTCCTCCTCCGACCGCTCCTCGATCGGAATGCCCGATCCGTCGGCCAAGGTAAGGTCAAACGTGCTCCAGGGCGCAGCCACGTAAAAAGGGACCCCGTGCGCCGCAGCGAGCAGCGCCAGGGCATAGGTTCCAATTTTGTTGGCCGTGTCCCCGTTGGCCGCGATGCGGTCCGCCCCCACGATGACGGCATCGATCCGCTTCGCGCGCATCAGGGCCCCGGCCATCCCGTCCGCGATCAGGGTGACGTCGAACCCGTCCCGGGCCAGCTCCCAAACAGTCAGACGCGCCCCCTGCAGGAGCGGGCGCGTCTCGTCCGCATAGACGCGAACGGTCTTTCCGGCATCCCGGGCCGAACGCAGGATACCGAGAGCCGTCCCGTGGCCACCGGTCGCAATGGCCCCGGCGTTGCAGTGGGTCAGGACCACGGCCGTTTTCGGAAGCAGATCCGCCCCACAGGCGCCCATCCTCCGATTCGCCTCGACGTCGGCCTCATGGATGCGAAGGGCCTCGTCCAGCAACAGGCCCGCAAGCCCCTTCCCCTCCAAAGAGGGCTCCGCATCGAGGATCGCGCGCATCCGGTTCAATGCCTCGAAAAGATTGACCGCCGTGGGACGCGTCCGCGCAAGGCGCTCGATCCCCTCGAGGACCGCGCCGCGTCCACCAGCGGCCGCCAGGACGACGCCGTAAGCGGCGGCGATCCCTATGGCCGGGGCCCCGCGCACCGTCATGTTCTCGACGGCAAGGGCGACATCCTCGACGGTGCGGCAGAGGAGATAAGCCTCCCTGCCCGGAAGGGCTCGCTGGTCCAGAAGCCTCAGCGCCCCATCCTTCTCAATCCATTCGACCGACTTGATCATCCTCAAGGACGTTCCTCCTTCACATCGTCCGCCGCACACTCCACCCTGCCGTCGGCGAACCGGACCGCCAGCCTGTCCCCCCGGGAGACCTCCCGCACCGAAACAAGCCTTCTGCCGTCACGCTCGCAGGTGACGAACCCCCGCGCCAGGGCCCCCAGCGGTGAGAGGGCGTCCAGAGAGGCCGAACGGACGGACAGGGCGTTCCTCGCCTCCGACACACAGAGCCGCATCCCGGAGACGAGGCGCAGGGAACGGGACGAGAGCTCCACCTCCGCCGCTCCCAGACGACGGGAGACATGGGAATGCAGGACCTCGAGAAAATCGCCGCAGCGCTTTTCCCCCTCCGCGAGCCGCCGGCGGACGGCCCCAATCATATGGGAACGGATCAGAGCCAGACGATTCAGGATCTGTCCTCGGTCGGGAAAGACCAGCTCCGCCGCAGCGGAGGGCGTCGAGGCGCTCAGGTCGGCGGCCAGGTCGCACAACGTCTCGTCGATCTCGTGCCCCACGCCGCTCACGACTGGGACCGGGCAGGAACGCACGGCGCGGACCACGCGTTCGTCGTCGAAGGGAACCAGGTCCTCCCGGCTCCCTCCACCGCGCACCAGCAGGATGCAATCCAGCCGTTCCAAAAGTGCGGCACGCGAGAGGGCGCGGGCGATCTCCTCCGGCGCCTCCGCGCCCTGGACCTGAGCCGGGACAATCAACACCTCGCAGAGCGGATAGCGCCGTGAGGCGATGCGCAGGACATCCCTCAGGGCCGCTCCGGTCGCGGAGGTCACGATGGCCGCACGCTCGGGGTAGGCGGGAACGGGGCGCTTCAGCTCGGGGCGGAAGAGCCCCTCCTGGGTCAACCGTGCCTTCAGCTCCTGACGGGCCCTGTCGATGGCCCCAGCCCCAACGGGGATGATGCGCTTCGCATAGAGCTGGTAAACGCCCCTCTGGGGGTAGACGCCTACGCTCCCCTCCACCAGCACGCTGTCGCCGTTTTCGGGCCAGCGGGGAAGAAAGCCCGCGTACTGTTTGAAGATAGCGCAAGCGACCCTGCTCTCCCTCCCCAGAAGCGTGAAGTAGCAATGGCCGCTTGTGTGTCGTTTGAACTCGGCGATCTCCCCCGCCACGATCAGGGACTTGAGCATGAGGTCCGAGAGGAAAAGTCCCTGAACGTAGAGGGTCAGTTCGTCAACGGTCAGCTGGGAGCATTCCTGCCTTCGAGGGGCCATGATCCTGTCCTTCCCCGCACTTTTTCCCCGCGCTCCTTTTATTTCTCTCTGACTCCGGGATCAGATGCTGGACCACGCGCGCCAGAACGCCGTTGACGAAACGCCCCGAGTCCTCGGTACCGAAGGCCTGGGCGATGTCCACGGCCTCCGATATCGCAACGGCGAAGGGCACGGAGCGCTCCAAGAACCCCTCGAACACGGCAAGGCGGAGTACGGCGCGGTCCACGGAGACAATACGCTCCGGCCGCCATCCCGTGACCACGCGCAGGAGGACGGCATCCGATTCGCTGCGGCGATTCCAGGCCCCTCGGGCCAGGAATCGCAGATACTCCTTGACCTCGGGAAGATCGGACTCCGCAACGCCCCCCTCGCCGCAAAACAAATCCAGGGCCGTGTCGACGCCCTGGTCGGACCGGTTGCCCAGAGAATACAGAAGCTGAACCGCGAGTTCTCGGGCGCGGCGCCGAGCCTGTGACGTCTTAGTATGGGACAAACATTACCTCCGATCAGCAGAGGGCACGGCAAAGGCCCTCTGTCTCGAAAGGAGGAAGGACGTCCCCTTCGTCAGAAACCAGGCGGATGTCCCCCAGAAAGCGGTCCAGAAAAGACCGCGCCAACCTGCGAGAAAGACCAGCGCCGCCGCGGAGGCCAGGGACATCCATACCCAGGGGCTCCGATACAGGGCGGAACGAATTTCGTGCCATTCCTCCTTCGGGCTCCCCTGACTCGACCAGATGATGGAGGAAGCTATGCCCAAAGGCTTCATGACGGCATTCAAACGACTTTCGACCTTGCTTTCGAGGACTCCATCCTTCGAGAAGAGCACCAAGGTCATCAGTGCCGTTTCCCCATCCTTCAGGGCAAAGCTGCAGAACTGGGATTTTCGCGTCAGGAAATGGCGGATAAAGTCCGCCATCCCGTCATACGATACCCGAATACTGCCATGCGGCGTTCGCTTCCACAAAAAGTACACGATGACATCACTCCCGGAAAACGAAAAATACCTCTGGTCACGAAAAAACGCCCCGGCGCAAAAATCAAGAAAGGACAGAAGTTACGGCGCACTCCGCCCTGCGCGGCCCGCCTCGGAATCTCCCCTTACGCTTCCTGATGCCCCTCCTCCTGAGGCGTTTCCTCCCCGGACTCCTCATCGGAGGAGGCCGAAACCGACGGGTTCTCCGTTTCCTCGGGAAGGATGGGCTCGTCCGCATAAATTCCCTGGACATTGATATTGACGGAACTGACGGTGTAGCCCGTATAACGCTCCAGGTTGGCCTTGATCTTCTCCTGGACGTCCCAGGCCAGGTCGGGAATACGCTGCCCGTATTTGACCAGAACGTAGGCCTCGACGGATATGGATGGGACCTTCCCCTCCTCGACGGCGACCCGGACCCCCTCGCCGGCCTTGCGGCCAAGGCCGAACTTGGACGCGATGCCCGTATTCGTGGTCTGTATGTTGGGGATGCCCTGGATCGTCTTTCGCGTCAGCTCGACGATTACTTCCTCGGAGATATGGACGCTGCCCTCAAAGCGCGCTCCCGGGGAAGCGATCACATCCTTGACGTTTTCCTGAGTCTGCTCCACTCGAAACCCTCCCCTTTCGGTCAAGCCGTGCGGTCGATCTCCTCGCCGCACCCCGGACAGATGAGCTTGTCCTCCTCCTTGCCCTCCTCATAACGATAATAGAAGGAGTAGGCGCAGGACGGACAGGTGACGGAGATATAGCTCTCCGAAGATTCCTCCTCATCCGCAGCGTCATAATCCTGGTCGGATTCCAGGCCGACGGACCGCTCCAGTTCGTACACAGCGTCGTGCAGCTCGTAGATCTCGTCCGCAAGTTCCTCGCCCGCCTTCCGAACGCCTTCGAGCTGCCGCGAATGTTCCTCGATCTCCAGGGACAGAGCATCCAGCGCCTCGGCCACGGCGGTATACACCTTTGTATTCCGCTCCTCCGGTTCCATACAATCCAAAAGACCCCTCAGATAGGCAATCCGCTCCCTGGCGTTCAAATCCTCCGCCCCCTTTTCAAACCCCAAACATCGGTCGGACAAAAGCCTCTGAATCCCTTTTCGAGGGACATGCCGCCGCGGAGGCTCTATTTCTTGGCCCTTTCAAGGTAAAGCCCCGAACGGGTATCGACGACGACGTCCTCGCCGGGCTCCACAAACACGGGAACCGTGACGACGAGCCCGGTCTCCAGCGTTGCCGGCTTGCCTCCGCCCGAGACCGTATCTCCCTTGAAGCTGGGCGGAGTGTCCACGACCTTGAGCACGACGCTTTTGGGCAGTTCGATCCCCATGATCCTGCCCTCGAAGACCTCGAGCTGGATCTCCATGTCCTCCACCAGGTATTTGGTGGCCTCCCCCAACACCTCCGGAGAAAGGGTCAGCTGATCGTACGTGGCCAGGTCCATGAAGACATAGTCCTTGCCGTCCTTGTAACTGTACTGGGCGGGCTTGTCCTCGTAGATGATCCGCTCGAACTTCTCCCCCGGCTTGAAAGAATTCTCCACCGTGGCCCCCGACTCCACGTTGCGCAGCTTGGTGCGGACGACGGCCCCGCCGCGCCCCATCTTATGATGATCGTAGTCCACGATCTCCCAGATGCCGTCCTGCCAACGGAACTTCAAGCCTACGTAAAAATCGGTGGTGTCCACTACCTGAGCCATCAATATTCCTCCATTTTTGCCGCGAAAGGGTTAAAAATCTTTTTCATTATACCTCATGGACAAGATCGACAGATTGGCCGAGGCGAGACGCAGATAAAAAGGACGAGGAAGAGTCACCTTCCGGCACCTCCCCCTCATCCTCTCGCTTACGTTTCTATCCAGAAAAACCAAACAGGAGATAAAAGGAGTTGCGAGGCCTCAGCGCTTCGTCAAAACGGCCTCCTGCTCCACCGCCACATCCGGGATCTCCAGAATATGGGGCACCACGAGCATGACGACCTGAGTCTTGTTGCGTTCGTTGTAACGATAGGTGAAGAGTTCGCCAAGGATCGGGAGCTGCCCAAGCACCGGGATCCGAACCCGGCGGTTCGTCTTGTTATCCCGGAAGAGCCCTCCCACGACGAAGGGCTCACCGTCCCGAACCCGTACTTGGGTTGCCACCGAACGAGTGGAGGTCCTGGGCATCTGCTCGCCCGTGCTCCCCGTGATCATCTCCAGCACCTCACCCGTTTCAATTGTAAGCTTGATAGTGAGGAATCCGTCACGACCGATCTTGGGGGTTATCTTGAGCTGAGGCCCGACGGTCTGCGTTGACCAAGTCGGGTTTCCGGAGTCATCACGTTCGGAGATGTAAGGGTAGTCCTCCGTCAACCTGACCTCGGCCTCCTCGCCGTCCAATGTGATCACGGAGGGGTTAGCCAACGTTTTGCCCTGTCCCTTCGTCTCTACAGCACGAAAAGCCATGTCGAACTCCCGCCAGATGCCGTGCATCGGAGTGAGCAGCCCCGTTCTCCCCGGGGAAAAGGACGGATCCGACGGCTCCGTGAAATTGCGTCCCAGACGGTTGTCGTCAATGAAGCCGCCCCGACCGCCTCCTTGGCCGGAGTAGCTGAACCACCAATGGTTGTAGACCGCGTTCAACGCCGTCTCCACATCCAGAGTCGCTCCGTTCGAGAACTCCAATATTCGGGCCTGAAGCATGACCTGCTTGCCGGGACGATCAAGCTTCTGCAGCAAGGCAGCGACCTCGGAGAGCTTGAGCGGGTTGGACGTCACGTAGAGCGCCCGCAGGCGCGGATCGACGACCATACGATCGGCCGGCATCTTCGTCAGGTTCACCAGAAGCTCCTGCAGGGCCACGGGGTCGGCGTAGGCGACGTTGAAGGTGCGCGTCTCCTCGTTGCCGGATATCTTGGCAAGGCCGTCGACCGTCCCGACGGCGATCGTGTCCTTCCCCACCATGTGATAGGAGACGTCGTAGGTCTTCATCAGGTAAGCAAACGCCTCGCTCAAGGGGACGTTCTTGAGCGTCATGGTCACCAGGGCCGGAGGAAGGGAGGGGTCGATGATGATGTTCTTCTTCAGGTGTGCTCCCAGCATGCGGAAGACGTCCCGGAGCTCCGTATCCCGAAGGTCCAGGGTGATCGGGGTCGTGCTGGCAAAAGGCCCCGTTGGGACGGGCTTTTTTACGACAACCCTCGTCGCGGCCGGCTCCTGGACCATCTTCTCCACCTTTGCCGAAGTGATGAAGCGCAGAGTGTAGGAATCCGCCGGTGCAACGCCGCGCGTCGACCGGAGCTGCAGGGGGCTCTCCGCGGTCATCTCGATGACGACATCCCGGGAGACCTGAGCGGTACTGACGTTGGAGAGCATTGGAACCATCGCGGAATAATCGGTCATATCGGAGGCGTCCAGACGTACCTCCTTAAAAGTTATCCGCACCCGGTTCACGTCGAAGACCGTTTCGGGCTCCGGCAGCCCCTTCCCCTTGAACCCGACGACAACCTCCGCATCTCCGATCGGATACATCTCGACATCCGCCAGAACCGGCAGGTTCGCAAGCTCATCCTTGCCCTTCTGCTTCCCGGCAGCAAAGGCCGGACAACAAAAGGCTGCGATCAAGAAAGACAAAAACGCTCCCCAAATGATTCTGGAATTCCATCGTCTCATCGATCTCTCACTCCTCGTCAAAAACCTGGGGCGATATCCCAGTTCCTGTCCGCCCAATGAACAACAACCTTATCGGCTAAGATCCGAACGATCCGCCCCTTCTTTCCCATAAAGGTATCGCCCTCGCGTACGACCATTCCCGCCCCCAGCCCTGCTATATCCATGATGGCCTTGCGTTCCTTGCCCAGGATCATGATCGCTCGGACCACAATGTCGGGCGGAGGCTCGACGGCAATCTCGACCTGCGCCACCTCTCCGCCGGGGATCTCCACCCACTTTGTCGGGTCATCAAAGATATGTTTTCCGAGATCCCTCATGGACTGCGCCCATACAACGCTGTTCGAGCGCAGCGCCGATGCGGCACGGACCTGTTCCATCATGGCATCCAGGCGTTTTTTATCGGCATCCACGCTCTGGGGCGTCACGGAGGGGACAAAAGTCTTCTCCTGCCCCAGCAGCTGCATCTCGTAATAACGATACCCCGCTCCAAGTGTGCCCAACAGGAACAAAAGAAAAAACAACAGGCGAACACCCGCGGCCGATCCTTCGTTGTCAACCCCCGTGAGCCTGCCCCATGCGGCACCACAAGCTTCCCGCCAACTCATCTGGTTCGCCATAGCCTCACCCTCCTATGGTTTGGGAGCGACGATGGCCTCCACCGTCACGTCAGCCTGAATCCAGCCCCGAAGGGCCTCCGCAGAAGCCCCTACCGGTTTGTCGGCCCCCAGGGTGAGGTTGGATACCCTCACCGTCGTCGGAAGATTGCGCCATGCCGCGAAGACCTGCATCAACGCGTAATACTCCCCTCGAACCGTCATCGCGATGGCACTGACGCCCTCTGCATTCACACCCTGCTGACGGGTGGACAATATCTCCACCGAGTTATTCTGCAATACCTGCTGAACATCGGAGTAGAAGGCCATCTCGTTCGGGGCCACGTTGACGCTGTAGTTCTCGAGCTCTTTGAACGCATTGGTAAAGACGGATTTCTGAGCTACCAGCGCCTGGGTGGCGCTCTCCAAGTCGACACGCTGCTGCTGCAAATCATCGGCCTGAGCATGAAGCTCGTTCAAACGCTCCCCCAAATAGTAGACAGCACCGCCAAGGGCCGCGCACAACAGGAAAAACAGCAATCCCAAAATCGTAACTTTGTTGTCCTTCATGGCCGTTCCCCCTCAGTGGAGCCCTGACCAAAGGGGCGAGCGATCAAGGTAAGGGTAAAGGACACCCGTCCCGTCTTCTCGTCCTTCTTCGTGGAGGGCATACTGACCGCGCTGAAGAGCCCGCTGCTGCTCAGCCCATCCGTCAAGGCGATGATCTGCTCTTCCGCCGCCGCCGAGGCATCGACCGTCACGACATAGAAGACCGTTTTATCCTCCCTCGCGTTTGGGACGAAACGCACGGAGTTCACCCCCATGCCCCGCTCCATATGGGTCTCCAAGGCGTTCAGAACCTCCAGGGTCGGGGGCTCGCTCTGCATGATCTCGAGGGTCTTCTTGAACTGCTCCTCCCGCTCCTTCAAGCGTGCGATCTCGGCAAGCAAAGCCGTCTTGCTGCTCTCGAGGTCGGCGATCTCCCCCTCCAGGACCTCGATTCGCGACTGCAGATCCTGAGTTTCAATGAAGGCCATGACGATATAAAAACCGCTGCTTGCGAAGAAGGCCAACAACAGCAAAACGGTCAAGAGCCTGACGAAGCTGAAGGAATGGCGTTTGCGCTCCCGCTCCAGATACTCCGCGGGACGGAGATCGAATTGGACCCTCATAGCAGGTTCCTCAGGGCGAGCCCAAAGGCCGAATCGTACCCCGGGACGCTGCCGAGGGGCGATGGAGCTCCCCACGTCGACCAAACATCGGAGACGGAGACATTCACGGACACCCCGGCCTCCAGGAAGGACTTCAGTTTCGGGTTGTCCCCGATGCTACCGCCCAAAATCAGATTACGGATCTCGATCCCGCGGTACTGGTTGCCGGCGAAGATTATCGTGTTCTGAACATCTTGGAGGATCGGCATCAAATCCGCCTCGGAGTTTCGGCGCTCGGGATAGGTCAAGTCGATCAGCGTGGACCGATAGAGGATGCCGTTATCCCGATACCCCAGGACGATGTGCGTCACCTCCGGCTCGACACCGACGACAAAATACGTGTCGTTACGAGTGCTCGGTCCGATGGAGGCCCGGAAAAACGCGACGTTCATGGGTTCGACAGCCATAACCGGGACCCCGACGCGCTCGGCCGACCTCAAAAAATCCCTCATGTAGTCCAGTTTGCACGTGGCCACAAGAACCGTCGACTTGGCCGAGACATCCCGGGCCGGGACTTCCACCTCGGCGATATCGGCGGCCGACTCGGCCCATGAGTAGGGGAAATACTTATCGAATTCAAGGGATAAAGCGTCACGAATATCGTCCAGGGGCATTCTGGGATATTCGACCAGACGCAGCGTCACGTCCCTTGAAGGGACCCCCAAAACCACGGGACATGAAAACTTTCCGAGCCTGCTTTTGAGGTCTTCAAAGCCCCTCTCGATCATCCCGACCTTCTGCAGTGATTCCTTAACGACACCGCCTGCAGGTATAGGGATAAACTCCTGCCTCACTACGCGCAGCCCTGCTCCATTGCGTTCCAGTTCGAGGTACCGTAAGGAGTCTTCGTGCAGGGCCAATCCTGCGGAGACTCCCTGACCCTTTTTCCCTGAAAGCAATATGCCGCCTCCTCCCACAGTAAGGGATCCTAGCCCCTCCAGGATTTATTTTGCCTTTCCCTATTATAGCAATCACTTTCAAATCTGGGAGCAAAAATCGATGGGAATGGGAGAAAAATCTCAAACTCGCAAAAGACGCTGTACGATTGCGATATAAATCCATCTTTCCTTGAAAACATCGATATCTTTGCCGCCATAAGGTACATGAAAGCCGAAAACGCTTGCCCACATGTATAGTATAATGAAGTCCAATCCCCCGATGCGGGGGCTCAGTCCTGTGCGGCGAAGGCCCGTGAACCCTGTCAGGCCCGGAAGGGAGCAGCAGTAAGCGGTGATCTTCGGGTGCCACGGGGTCGCTGGGTTCCCGCAGCGGGGGCTTTCTTGTTCCCCTCCCCCATCCCCGGCAAGCGTCTCTGTCGTATAATATTTGTCGTTGACCGATCGGCCGCCTCATTCGACCCGGGGCTCTCGAATGACGTCTCATTCCCGTTTGGCGCCCGTTATAAGGGAAACGTTGATTTAAGCTGATTTAACAGGAAGCCCCCGATGCAACTCCTGAGCGACCCGCTCAACTGGTGGGGCGACTAAGTGATCGACATGGCATGCCCCGCTTTTTGGGCACAACTGATGAAGAAACTAAGTGATCGACACAACTCGCGTTGCTCGTTGGTCGTCTACTTATCGCGTTGCTCGTTGGTCGTCTGCTTATCGCTTCCGCTCGTTGGCGGTCTGCTTATGTGGACTCCGGCTTGCCCGCTTTTTTGAGGAAGGAGCGTGCCGGGGCTGCCGCTATACCCGGGGTGGAGCCTTCCGACAGCCGCTCGTTTCGTTTGCGGGCCGATCAGTCTCAGGATAGCGGCGTAGGGGAATGGGGGCGAAGCCCCCATGCATCTTTATCTCCGGTAAAATATGCATTTTTGTTTCAATCCGTGCTCCAAGGGTCTTTCATCATCCACGACAACTATGATTACGCTATGGAGGTCTCATATGTCTCAGCGACTCGAACAACTGGCCGGCGAAAGCATC
>NZ_CAUUGJ010000080.1:0-10862 GCF_963544685.1 uncultured Fretibacterium sp.
ACAGGTCGGGGAGTGGGGGGGCGGCCTCATCGGCTCGGAGGGCTACAGTTCCGTCGGCGCGGTCGTCGGGGCGACGTATCCCGATCAGGGGGAGCGGCTGCGCCGGCGGATGCCACACACGTTCTTCCTGCTCCCGGGCTACGGGGCCCAGGGGGCGTCCGCCAAGGCCCTGGCCGGCTGTTTCGACGCATCCGGAGGGGGGGCGGTCGTCGCGGCGTCGCGGAGCCTCATCTGCGCCCACAGGAAGGCCGGGACCGACAACTTCGTCTCGGCCGCCCGGGACGAGGCGCTGCGGATGAGGGCGGAACTGAACACGGCCCTCGGGCAATAGAAGAAGTGGTTCCGATGCGGCGGAAGGAGGAGAGAACATGCTCGACGTGATACTGAGGGATGAGAGACAGAAAAGGACCGAGGAGCTCCTGACGCTTGTGAGGGCGCTCCGGACCGGGCATTTCAGGCTGACCTCGGGGCTGCACAGCGACCGTTACATGCAGTGTGCCGCCCTGTTCGAGCACCCCGTGGCGAGTGAGGAGCTCTGCGCGTCGATCGCCGATATGTTCCGGGGGGGGCGGGTCGACGTGGTGGCGGGCCCGGCGCTGGGCGGCGTCATTCTGGCCTATGAGGTGGCGCGGTCCCTTGGGGTCCGCAACATCTTCGCCGAGCGGGAGAACGGGAAGATGACCTTTCGGCGCGGTTTTCACGTGAACCCGGGGGAGCGGGTGCTGGTTGTCGAGGATGTGGTGACCACCGGCGGCTCGGTGAGGGAGGTCATCGAACTTCTGAGGGAGACCGGGGCCGAGGTGGCCGGCGTGGGGGCGGTGGTCGACCGTTCGGGCGGCTCCGTGGATTTCGGCGTTCCTTTCAGGCCGCTGATGTGCATGGAGGCCCGGAAATGGGAGGAGTCCGAGTGCCCCCTTTGCCGGGAGGGGATCCCCATAGACAAGCCCGGAAGCCGCGCGGTGTGATTGCTCCGTTGACCATGGTCCGTTGTGGATGGGGCATGCAGGGATGAATCGAGGCTGCCGCCGGCGTTTTGTCGGCGGCAGCCTTATTTTAGATGAAAACTCCTGGCGATGCTGCGGATACCCCCGGTGAAGAAACCGGGCGATCGAGGGAGTATGCCCCCCTTGGAGGTTCCTTGAATGCTCGGCGGGCCCTTATCCGTTCGTTCCGCCGCTCCTGAAGGGATTATGCCACAAAAACTGCTGGCTGGAGGCGGTGGCCCCGCTGAGCGGAATCTCGACCCACCCCCAGGGGGTGACGAGCACGAAGCGCAAGACGATGCCCTGGCTGGCCAGGGCGTCCACGTGCGCGGCGTAGCGCATCGTGTCCTCGAAGATGAAGGTATCGCTGATGACCCACACGCGCTTGCAGTTGCTGCGGTTGAAGAGCGCGGCATAGTCGATGGCGGTCCGCACGCCGCTCTCGTAGTCGGGGGGATTCATGCTGACGACGACCACGTCGGGGCGCCCCTCGGGACGGCGCGTGTTGGGAATGAGGTCGAAGTATTGCTCCAGGCTCTCCAGACGCTCGAAGAGCCTTTCGATGTCAACCTCGCCATTGTCCTCGAACATCGCCGTGACGGGGTCCATTCCCTGATCCGCGGGGGCGTTCAGGGTGTCCTGCATCCACCGCTGGATGCGGGAAAGCGCCTCCAGGATGTACTGCGGGTATTCCGTCTCGGAGATGGCCGACAGGAGATCCTTTACGGTCAATTCCTTTTTGGGGTCCTTTTTCTCGGGATTCATGCTCCACCTCCAATGGCGCGGGCTCCATTCCATGATGAGCTCAGTATAGCACAGCCCGGGCGCGTCGGCCTGCCTCAAAATACGTGTCCGCGCCCCAGTCCTCGCGTGTCATGGAAAACGGCTTACAGAAAAAACCCCTTTGCGGCGATCAGAAGGGTCCCCACGGCGGTGGAGAGGAGCGTATGGCGCTCGCTGGTCCACAGGATGCCCGCGGAGAAGGGCCCCGCGATGCGTCCGGACGGCCAGGCGGAGGGCAGAAAGGCCCCTGTCCTCCGTCGGTACTCGTGATATTCGTCCCCGAACCTGGAGGACAGGAAGGACTCCTCGAAGGGGATGATGAGAAGGCCGTAGACGACGACAAAGGAGACCGCGAACAGGGCGGCGGCCCACGGCCCGGCCATCAGTCCCCATCCCAGCCCGATCAGACCGTTGCCGAAGTAGAGGGGGTTGCGCATGAAGGCGTAGGGCCCCCAGGTGACCAGCCGCTCCGCGCCGACGGTCTCCCCCCGGTAGCGTCCGATGCAGCCGACGGCCCAGAACCGCCAGGCCTGCCCCAGGACGACGAGGGGAAGCCCCAGGAGGACGGACCTCAGGGTCGGCCGGGCCAGGAGCAGGATCATCAGGAAGAGGACCGTCCAGATCCCGCCCCTGAGCTTAAAGATTTTTTGACGAAACGCCTGCATTCGACGAACCTCGTTTGGCCTCATCCCTGGCCTCCTCCTCGGGGGAGACGCCCTGGTGGAGCTCCTCGGAGACGCCCCATCCCAACATCCGAATCACGACGACGACCCCCATGAAGATGGAGAGGTACTCCGTGAAGAAGCGCCAGATGATGGCCATGATCCCCGCCATGTTCCAGGGCATCAGGGTTCCGAAGAGCAGGGCGCCGCCGCTCTCGGCGAAGCCGCTGGCCCCCGGGGTGGGGATGAAGTAGAGCACGAACATGAAGACCGCCTGGGTCGCCAGGGTCTGGGTGTAGCTGTAGGGGAGTCCGACGGCGCTCATCAGGATGGGAAGCACGGTGAAGACCAGAAGCAGATGGAGGACGGAGAGCGCCGTGGCGAGCAGCATCCATCCCTTCCCGGAGCGGAACGCCAGGCGGAAGTTCATGATGTAGTTGTCCACCTCCCGGTCGAGCCACTGGAAGCAGCCGATCACGCGTCGGTTGGACTTCACCAGGTTCAGCCGCTTCATCCACAGGATGGCGATCTTGCCCAGCCTCTTGAGGGAGCCCGGGCGGAGGACGGTGAAGAGGATGAAGATCCACGTACAGCCGATGACGGCGAAGACGTAGAAGACGAGCCCCTTCAGGAAGGGACTCGCCTCCAGGATGGAGGGCTCGAGGAACAGGGCCGTGGGGACGACCAGGCTCAGGATCAGAACGGTCAGCATGGTGCGGATCAGGGTGATGGCGATGCCCTTGCCGATGGGGACCCCTTTCTTATAGAGGACGTAGACCTGGAAGGGGCCGCCCCCGCTCTGCATGGGGGTGACCGCGCTGCCGAAGTAGTTCAGCCAGGTGAGGACGATTCCCATGGAGAACGGCACTCGTTCCTGCGCCGCGCGGGAGAGCGCGCAGAAGCGCCCCGCGTCGCACATCCAGGAGAGGAAGACCACCCCCAGGGCCCCCAGCAGCAGGAGCTTGTTCGACGAGAGCAGGGAACGGACGGTGTCGTGATCGACGCTTTTGGCTATGATGACCGCATTGGCCCCGAAGGCCAGCAGGATGAAGAGGATCAAACCTTTACGCAGGGACAAATTGAAATTCCTCCATCGAACGAGACAGGATCGGATGAGACAGTGTCGAATGAGACAACGTCAATGCAACGGAAACGACATGATTCAAACGGGAGAATCATGAATCGGGACGACGCGGAAGGGCCCGGAGATACGGCACATGGTCTTGCGTCCGCGGCCGCTACCGGGATTGAGGGGCGGAGAGCCTGCCCAGCATCAGCGCGAGCGCATCGACGCTTGGAAGCAGTTCCTGACGCAGGACCAGGGCCATTTGAGGGTATCGCTTCCCGTTCATCAGGCCGATGAGGCGGTTCAAAATCTCCAGGAGCCCGTCACGGAACGCCTGTTCCTCCGGCTCGGCGGAGGGCCCGGCCGTCAGCGCGCTGCATCGCTCGTAGACGTCCAGCGTCCAGTCCAGCCCCTCCATCGCCTCGGACAGGCGGTTCTGCGCGGCCGAAGTCTCGCCCTCCTCGAAGCGGCCGGCGATCTCCTCGATGCCCTTCTTCAGCCGCGCGACGTAGTCCAGGGCCTCGGCGATCGTCTCCCGGATCAGGAGGCGGACCGGGGTGAGCGAGAAGTGCGCCGACATCCCCCCCGACAGGGCAAGAAAGGCCCGCTCGTCCATCTCCACGCCGTCGACTCGAAGTCCCGTGAGGACGAGCCCGGAGCGGGCGGCTTCCGCCCTGACGGCCTCCAGAATCTCGAGAGGCGACGCCGTGGACGGGATCTCGCGGTGCTCCTGTCCGTCAATCGATACCTTCATCGTGATCCCCCTGTCCCGATTTCCGAATCGGCGCACGGAAAACCCGGTGCGCCCAAAGTCCTCCCCATCCCGGGGAAGGGATGGGGAGGACGGGCAATGCATCATCGTCGTAAAAAGACAACATTCATATTCTAGCATATCCGGGGCGCTCATATCCGCCCCGCCCCGCGCCGATACTCAATGTGGGATATAATGAACGCGCATCGGCGGAGCCCGATGCATTTTGTCCGTGCCGAAGAACAGGAGGGTTTTGTATGGCGGACATGTCCGTATCGGGTATCGCGTCCGGGATCAACTGGGACGAGATGATAGCGAAGATCCTGGACAAGGCGAAGAAGCCCGCGCTCGTGATGGTGGAGAAGCGGGATAAGCTGACCCGGAAACAGGAATATTTCGAGGAGTTCCAGATCGCGCTGCAGAAGCTGAACAGCGCGCTGTCGCCGCTCAAGCTTCCCTCGACCTACAAGGCGAAGGAATTGGAGATCGAGCGGATCGACAAGAGCGGCTCCTATAAGGGCGTGCTGACGGCCACCGCCAATGCGGACGCGGAGGTCAACGTCCACGACCTCGAGGTCCTGAAGCTGGCCAAGAGTCAGGTCCAGCGTTCCAACGCCTTCACGGACAAGCTCTCCGGGGCCTTCACGGGCGCCCTGAGCGGCGCGTCGGAGGCCCATTTCTGGATCGGCATCGGCGGCCGGAGGTTGCGCATCGAGGTCCGTTCCGACGATACGCTGGAGTCCCTGGCCAAGCGCATCAACACGGCCCTCAAGACGCAGAGGCCGCCGTTCGGCGTGACCGCGTCCGTCGTGGACAACAAGCTGATCCTGAAGAGCGACGCCACAGGCCTGGGCAAGGACACCCAGAAGGCGGCGATGACCCGCTCCGGCAATGCGTACGACCTTTTGGAAAATATGCATATCGACTCCGGCTCGCTGAAGTCCGGGGACCTGGTCGTCAAGAGCAAGAAGGGCGACAAGACCTGGAAACAGGGCGTGGACTTCGACGTCGTGGCCGGCAACCAGATTCGCTGGCGCGACTACGAGCCGCAGACGGTCCCCGCCGGGGAGATGTACCAGGTGAAGTACAAGGCGAAGTCCGGGGATGTCTATACGACGGGCGGAGCAACCTATGGCCCGAGCGACATCGTGCGCGGCAAGGGCGATGTGGATAAGGATGCGTTGCCCTTTACGCCCCGGGCGGCGTTATCGACGACGAACATCTCCGTCCAGGACAGGAACGGTGTCACCTATCAGTACGGTACGGATTTCACGATCGAGGGAAAGTCCGTGAAGTGGCTGGGGATGAATCGCCCCGGCGAGGGCGTCGCCTATAAGGTTACGTATAAGCCCGATGCAGATGAGGAGTTCACGCTCAACGTCAAACGCGGCGCCGAGGACGTTACGGGAGCGGATTATGCGGACTTCGTCGGGGGAAAGTCCGTCATCAAACAGGGCGGCAGGACCTATGTGCAGGGCGAGGACTTCGACATCGTGAGCGACGGCGGCAGCCCGGCCAAGGCCGTGGTGCGCTGGCGGCCCGAGGCGGCTTGGGGCGCCCCCGGCCCGGGCACAAACTACGACTTGGAGCTGACGAAGGCCGACGGGACGACGCAGACCTTCAGCAACGTCGAGCGGGGCAAGAGCGATACGCTCACCATGAGCGAGTGGGGCTTCACCACAGCGGGGGGAACGATTGACCCGACGGCCACCTACGTCTATCAGGACCCCCCGACGGCCTTTGGGGGGGGGACCTTTGTGCCGTCCACCAATACTGGCGGCAAGTTCACCTTGACTTGGACTCAGCCCGCGACGCCGCCCGTTCTCCGCATGAAGGACGGCAAGCAGATCACTCCCGGGTACGGCGACGAGTACACGGTGGAGTACGCGCACGCGAAGAACACCTTCACCCTGTCGGACGACGGGACGGGGATCCTGAGCGCGCTGGGCCTGGACCTGAAGGACGAGGCGCACTACACGGCCGCCGAGGATGCGGAGATGATCCTGAACGGGGAGAAGGTGACGCGGTCCTCCAACAAGATCGGCCCGGAGTACAAGAACGAGCTGATCAAGGGGGTGACGATGGAGCTCAAGGGCGTGGGGCACGTCTCCATGGACATCTCCCACGACCTAGAGGCCTCCGTCAAGGCCATCCAGGCCTTCACCGAGGCCTACAACGACGTGATGAAGTGGATCAACGTCAAATCCTCGGAGAAGGCCGTGGACGAGACGAAGAAGGCCACCCTGCCCGCCAACGACTTCCGCATGAAGTGGGGCCTGCTCTTCGGCAACTCCCTCCTGCGCGATGCCAAGAGCAGGATGCGCCGCTCCGTCACCCAGACCTATACCCACACCTTCAAGCAGCGCAAGAGCCGGGACCCCATCTACGGGACGATGGAGCAGAACGGCCTGAAGGGCCAGAGCACGCTGCGCGTCACGGTGGGGGCCCGCACCGCCGACATCACGGTCAACCCGGAGGACACGCTCGAGTCCATCGCGGCCAGGATCAACGACACCTCCGGGAGTGGGGAGGGCAGCGCCCTGCACTACGATCCCGACGGGCGGAAGTACCCCACCCCCTTCGCCAAGGCCTCGGTCTCGGACGGCAAACTGGTGATCGACGCGGGCACGGACCGCCCGGTCCAGGTGTCGGGGACTCCCGCCCTCAAGGCGTTGGGCATGGACTACACCTATACGGGCCTCTATCAGATGGGGTTCAAGACCACCTCCACCGACTTCGGGAAGAGCGGCGAGCTCGAGTTCAGCTCACGGGACTTCATGAAGGCGATGACGAAAAATTCGGAGGAGGCCACGGACGTGATGCTGGCCTTCGCCAAGGACATGCAGACGTTCGCGGACGGGATGCTCCGTTCCTCCGCGGCGAGCGGCGACAGCGGCAAGGGAGCCGCCAAGGGCGCCGTGGTGCGGGAGATAGACGGCATTAAGACCGAGGTCAACTCCATCAACAAGTATCTGAACACGTTCGAGCAGCGCCTTCAGAAGAAGAAGGAGACGCTCTTCAAACGGTTCTCCGACGCCGAGCGCAACCTGTCCAAGCTGATGCAGCAGGCCAGCTGGCTCAACAGCGTTACGGCCCAGCTCCAGGGGGCGGGCAGGAACCAGCAGTAGGCGCGGACGCACGGCGGCGATTTGCGAGAGGGCGGGTTCCCGGCGGGGCCCGTCCTCTCGCGTTCCGGGCCCTGTGTTATCATTTATAATCGTATCGTTCCACCGTACTTTTGAATGAGCCGTTTACGATTTTAAGCGACATCGGATTGATAGGGAACGTCGGGAGGACCGACGGAGGTGTGACTGTGATTTCCAGCGACGAAAACATGAGGGCCGGGCCGGGTATTGGGGACTGCGGAGATCGCAGGGATAAAGGACATTATTTCGACGAGATCGTCGGCCTGATCGAACGGCTGAGGGCTCCGGGAGGCTGTCCGTGGGACCGGAAGCAGACGCTGGAGGACCTGCGCACCTGCATCACGGAGGAGGCCTACGAGCTCGCGGAGGCCATCACGGAGCGGGACATGGGCAAGGTCCGGGAGGAGTCCGGGGACCTCCTGCTGCAGGTCGTCTTCGTGGCCTCACTGGCCAGGGAGCACGGGGACTTCGACATGCGGGACGTCGTGCGCACGATCTGCGACAAGCTGATCCGACGCCATCCCCACGTGTTCGGAGACGTCGAGGCCGAGGACAGCGATACGGTCCTGAGGAATTGGGAGAGCATCAAGCTGGAGGAGCGCCGCGCCCGGAAGGAGGACCTCTCGGTCCTGGCCGGGGTGCCCGCCGGGCTGCCTCCGCTTCTCAAGGCCCATCGGATGCAGGGCAAAGCCGCACACGTCGGGTTCGACTGGCCCGGGGGCGACGCCGCCCCGCTCTTCGCGAAGCTGGACGAGGAGGCCGACGAACTGCGGGAGGCCGTGGAGCACGGGGATGCCGCGGCTGTGGAGGACGAGCTGGGGGACCTGCTGTTCATGGCCGTCAACCTGGCGCGTCACCTGGGGGTGAACCCCGACGCGGCGCTCTCCCGGGCCTGCGCCAAATTCGCCGGGCGCTTCCGCCGGGTCGAGCAACAGGCCGCGGAGCGCGGCATCCGCCTGGAGGACTGTTCCCCGGAGGAGCTCGACGCCATGTGGGAACGGGCCAAGATGAGCCCCGGCGCTGAAAACGCCTTATAATGACGGAGGACGGAAATGACGGAGAACAGGACCGAGGGGGTGCCCGGGAAGAAGGCGGGCCGGAGGGCCCGCATCATGGAGACGGCGCTTCGGGACGCGCACCAGTCCCTTATCGCCACGAGGATGAGCACCAGGGACATGATCCCCGTCCTCGAGAGGATGGACGCGGTGGGGTATTGGGCCCTCGAGATGTGGGGCGGGGCGACGTTCGACAGCTGCATGCGCTTCCTGGACGAGGACCCCTGGGAGCGGCTGCGCGTCATCCGTTCCCGAATCAGGAACACCAAACTTCAGATGCTGCTGCGGGGGCAGAACCTCGTGGGCTATCGGCACTATGCGGACGATGCGGTGAGGGAGTTCGTGAAGCGCGCGGTGGGGGGCGGCATCGACATCATCCGCGTCTTCGACGCCCTGAACGACCTGCGCAACATGGAGGTCGCGGCCGACCAGGTCAAAAAGGAGGGGGCGCACCTCCAGCTGTGCATCTCCTACACGATTTCCCCCGTCCATACCCTGGACGCCTTCGCCGAGATGGCCCTGAAAATGGCGGGCATGGGGGCGGACTCCATAGCGGTCAAGGACATGGCGGGCCTGCTGAACCCGGTGGACTGCGTCCGGCTCGTCGGCGCGATACGCGCCCGGACGGACCTGCCGATACAGCTTCACAGCCACTACACCAGCGGCTTGGCCTCCATGACCTACTACGCGGGGCTTATGGCGGGTGCGGACATCGTCGACACGGCGATCTCCCCCTTCTCCATGGGGACTAGCCAGCCGCCCACGGAATCGTTGGTCGCGGCCCTGGCGGGCGGCGAGCTGGACACGGGAATCAGCCTGGACAATCTGGTCCCCGTCGAGGAGTACTTCAAGACGCTCCGCGAGAAATACAGGAAACTGCTCCCGGACATCGGCGGGGTCGACATCAACATCCTGCGCTATCAGGTTCCGGGCGGCATGTACTCGAACCTCGTGAACCAGCTCAGGGAACAGAACGCCCTGGATAAGCTGGAGGACGTGATGAACGAGATCCCGGTGGTGCGCAGGGCCATGGGCTACCCGCCCCTGGTGACCCCCACCAGCCAGATCGTCGGGACGCAGGCGACGCTGAACGTCCTGACGGGCCAGCGCTGGAAGGTCATCCCCAAGGAGGTCAAGCAGTACTTCCTGGGCTACTACGGGACGGCGCCCGCTCCCCTGGACCCCGAGGTCCGGAGGCTGGCGATAGGGGACGAGGAGCCCATCACCTGCCGGCCCGGTGAGAGGATCCCCCCCGAGATGGAGGCGGCCCGCAGGGCCGCGGAGGCCTGGTCGCTCCAGCCGGAGGACGCCCTGACCTGGATCATGTTCCCCCAGGTCGCCAAGGACTTTCTTCCGCGGAAGTACGCGCGCGTCACGTGCCGGGACGTTGGGCTCGAGGACCTCGTCGAGGGAGCGGCCTATCCCGTCTGACGCCGGGAGGCGGGAGGAAGATCGAAAAACAGGATGGATGGAGAAACGTTGGAATGGATGGAGAAGCGTTGGAGCGGAGGGACGTTCCGCTGAGAAATTCCGAGGATGTCGCGGTTGCCGGCGGCGGGGCCATGGCTCGCCTTCTGGGGCTGAACGACGAGAACCTCGAGGCCCTGGAGGCCCGTTATCCGGTCTCCCTCTCCGTGGGGGAAGGCCGGATACGGATCTCGGGCCCCGACGCCGAGCCGGTGCGCATCGTGGCGCATCTGCTGCGCCAGCTTGCTGTCGTCGCCGAGAGCGGACACGAGATCCGCGTCTCCGACGTCCGTCACGCGATGGACGCCCATGCGGAGGGCCGGGAGATCAAGCTGGACTCGCTGTATTCGGAGGTCGTCTGCACGACGGCGCGGGGCAAGCCCATCCGGGCCAAGACCGTCGGTCAGAGGGCCTATATCCAGGCCATGCGGGACAACGACATCCTGTTCGCCGTCGGCCCCGCCGGGACGGGCAAGACCTACCTGGCGGTCTGCGAGGCCGTCTCCATGCTGAAGGAGGGGCGGGTGAACCGCGTCGTCCTGGTGCGGCCCGCCGTCGAGGCCGGGGAGAGCCTGGGGTACCTCCCGGGCGACCTCAGGGAGAAGGTCGAGCCCTACGTTCGCCCGCTCTACGACGCATTTTATGAACTTCTGTCGCCCGAGCGCTTCGCCCGCTACGTGGACAAGGGGATCATCGAGATCGCGCCCCTGGCCTACATGAGGGGGCGGACGCTCAACGACAGCTTCATCATCCTGGACGAGGCCCAGAACACGACCCCCGAGCAGATGAAGATGTTCCTCACCCGTCTGGGGTTCGGGTCCAAGGCCGTGGTGACCGGCGACATCACTCAGGTGGACCTTCCGCAGGGGCGTCCCTCGGGGCTGCGCAGCGTGCGGTCTATCCTCGAGGGGATCGAGGGGATAGGCTTTTTCGACCTCACAGGGGCCGA
>NZ_CAUUGJ010000081.1:0-10807 GCF_963544685.1 uncultured Fretibacterium sp.
GATACCATAACGGTAGCCTTTTATAAACCAACCACTCCTGATAGCGAGGAGCCTTATTTTTACTCCTTGACCGATCTGATTGCCAAGCGCGTGGAGAGCGTTCCGGAAGCGGATCGCCCCACCGTCTATTTTGCCAACCAGAAAATCCTCAAGTGTTCCAACAAGACGGATATGATCCGGCGTTGCGGCGGAGTCCCGGTAGCCGCCGAGATTACCGCCGGTTCGGCCATCATTGGAAAGGAGCAGCTGATCCATTGGAATCCCGATTACATTTTCGTCGATCATGCCGGCTCCTCGGGAAACGCCACCGCCGAGGAAGTCATTGCCGAAATGCTTAAGGATCCCGATTACGAGAGCATGACTGCTGTGGCCAAAAACCGTATCGTCATCGTGCCGACGGGCGTGTTTTTCTGGGATTCGGGGGTACAGCAGCCCCTGCTGATGCTGCTTCTGGCCAAAACCCTGCACCCTGACCGGTTCGGGGACATCAATATGAGGGACACGCTGAAGGACTTCTACACCCGCTTCTTCCGTTATGATCTGACCGACGAACAGGCCGACACGATACTGGCCCATCGGGATCCCCCGAGGTAGGCGCTTTGCCTGTGATCGACGGCATTGCCAGACGGGAAGCGGTGCGGCTCATCTGCTCCCGTCTCAAGAGGACATTGGAGACGGAGTATCTCCCCCTGCAGGAGGTCTGCGGCCGGGTTGTGGCGGAGGACGTTCGTTCCCGGCTGAACCTCCCCGACACGCCCTGCAGCCGCTGGGATGGCGTCAGCTTCAATTTCGAGAGTTATGTCAGGAACGGCAACTCGACCGAAGGATGGCTGGAGGGGGTTGATTACCGCTTAACGAATACCGGCATCGGCATCTTCAACGACAGCTTCGACACGATGGTAAAAGCTGAGGATACGGAATTTCGTGACGGCCGGCTGTATGCCATCCGCCAGTCCGAACCGGTGGAACGGGGGCAAAACGTGATTCCGGTCGGAGAGAGAATGGCGATTGGCGAGGTGCTGTTGTCCCGGAATACGCTTGTCCGCCCTTCCCATCTGAATCTTATGGCCTCAGGCGGGAACTTGACCGTACCAGTCTATCGCAAGCCGACAGTGGCGCTTCTGCCCTCCGGCGACGAGCTGGTCGCCTGCAGCGATACGCCCATGATCGGGCAGACCATCGAGTCCAACACCTATTCCATGCGAGCCAAGGTCGAACAGTGGGGAGGCAGGGCTCTGCTTTACCCCATTTTGAAAGACGACACGGCGGCGCTTCAGAGGGAGCTTCGCCGGGCAGCGGCCGAGGCCGACATCGTCGTCATCAGCGGGGGCTCGGGGCGCGGTCGTTACGATCTTCTGCAGGCGGCCATCGCGGAGATCGGCGAGCTGTATTTCTCCAGTGTCGACCACGGTCCCGGCAAGCGGACCTGTTTTGCAGGCGTGGATGGCACGCCGGTCATCGGGGTGGTCGGCCCACCGGGCGGGGAGGAAATGACTTTTGATTTTTACGTCGTTCCCGCCATTCGAGCCAGCCTTTGCCAGGAGCATCGGGAGACAATGCTTCCGGCCATCCTGGACGCGGATGCGGAGCCACATCCGCGTGTAAATTTCTACTTTACTCTGCATGTCCATCGGGGCGAGGACCATGAACTGCATGGCCGGCTGCTTCCCCATGCCCGGCTGGACCGCAGCATTGCCGAGCACAACGGCTATCTTTACGTTCCCAAAGGAAGCCGAGGTTATGTGAAGGGCGACAGAGTGACGGTCGAGCTTCGTATAGGATACGAAAATATCTGAATTCGAGGTGGGCCGTTTTTGGGGCGGGCTGCCGCATTGTCCTGTACCGCGCGGTAGCCCGCCCATTTTGTACTGCGCAGAACGGTGGATAACCTTGCAGTCCCTCAGACACCCGTCCTGTCTCATTCAGTCCCTCGGTGCCCCCTGCCGAATTACCCCATGTCCAAGGAAGCGTGTGAATAAAACCAATATGTGTGTCTGAAGAAAATGCACAACGCATCTCCGTGTGCAAAAAATCTTCGGCGTATCCCTGAAAATCGGCGTGAGCGTTTCAAAAGGCGTATTGGGTACGGCCGTTGAAGCGGCTGCCCCCCTCCGTCGCGGCGCACGACCGGGATCTGCCTTGACATGGCATTCCTTTTGTCCTATCCTTCACGCAATGAAAGCGAATTATTTTTCAAGATAACTTGGGTTTGCATTCACGTCGTCCCCAGTTTATGGCAGGGCGAAAGTTTGCAGGCACGATCCGAGGGCTTGATGCGGAAACCCGATCGGGACAAGCATCCGGAGGTCGTTGTGATGGGAAGCATTGCTCGGAACCGTTTTTTTCGGGGGCCCTCCTACAGGGAGTTTGATCAGGCCGCTCGACTCCTCGATCTCCTGGGAATTTCGCGTCCGAAGGACTGCGTTTATACGGAGATCAGAGGCGGGGAAAGGCAGATGGTGCTCGTTGCTCGAGCTCTGATGCGGGAACCGTATTGTTTGCTCATGGACGAGCCGATCGCAAATCTGGACCTCGGCAACCAGATGCGTGTGCACCAGCAGGTAAGGCTGCTGGTGCGGCAGGGCATGGGAGTGATGATGCCCTTTCATGTGCCCGATCACGCGTTTTCATGTTGTTCCAAGGCTGCGATTCTCGGTGCGGAGCGTCCTTTTCAGGTTGGGGCGGTTGAGGAAGTGTCGGGAGAAACCGTGCTGAGCGAGGTATACGACACCGATGTGCGCATTCTCCGGCAACGGGAGGGAAAATATACGATCAAGACCAGCGTCCCCGTCTTGAGAGATGCAGTGGAGAGGTGTCTCTGATGCCGATGCCGTTTGAGGGAGCGTCCACCATAGGCTGTTCGGACCTGTATGAGGTTTTGGAAAGGATCGAACGCCTGTTTGCACGTGAGGGAATCCCTGCGGGCAGGCTCGAAAAGATCGGTTTTGCCCATCGGTGGACGATGGTTTTGGCCGGCGGCGGGCAGTCGGGAATGGCTTTCAACTACACCGGAGAGCATGCCATATACGGCCCTGTGGACCCGTCGCCCATCGAGGCCATGCGGCAATGGGTCGGGGGCGATCTCCTGACTGCGGTCAGGGAGCTGTTGAGCTGGCGCGGGCTTTTAGCCCGCTCCGTCTGTGTGGCCATGCTCAATGCCCTCTCCCGTCCCCTGTGCTTGGAGAGAAGGCTGCTCTGCCGCGGCATTGTCCCTCGGCAGGAGGAGGACTTTTCCTTCGTTCGCCGGGGGGAGAAGGTTGTGGTGATAGGCTGCGGTGGAGTTGCCGAACCGCTTCGGCGCCGTTGCGATACGCTGCACATCAGCGATATGCGCTCTCCCGTGGCGCTTCAGACCCTGACGGTCGATTCCGGCGTGCATTACGGTCCCTCCAACGTCGTCTTTCATGGCGCGGAGGATAACGAGGCGCTGCTGAGCGATGCGGATGTCCTTTTCATGACCGGGGCTGTCCTGGTCAACGGCACCTTCGAGGAGCTGATGGGATACGCCAGAAATGCGCGAATCGTCGGTATGTTCGGCCCGAGCGCACAAATCCTGCCGGATTTTCTGATCGACAAGCGGGTCCATTACATCACGACTTCCGTGCTTAAGGATCCCGAAGCCCTTTTCGATCACTTGACGGAAAGTGTCGTCGAGGGCCGATGGGGGGATTATACCGAGCCTCGCGTTGTGTGGACAAAGGGCGGCCTCTGAAGATCTCGCGTCGTTTTTGAGCGACGGGCCGATACGGCCGTTCTTGCCGGACCGATGGGAGAGGAGGATTTTGGGAGATAAATAGGAACTCACGGACGAGGAGTGCCGATCTTTCTTCGGCAGGGAACCCGCTTTGATGTGATGGCGTTAAGATTCCGACTTACCCTTTGTAATGATGGAAGGAGTGTAGAGAATATGAAGTTTTCTGTTTTCAAAAGCTGCGGATGGAGAAGGCGGCTTGCCGTACTGCTCGTCTTCGTGATGGTGCTTCAGCTCTCCGTCGCCGCGGGGGCTCAGGAAAAGGCGGCACGCTTGGCCGAGACGATTACCGATCAGGCGAACCGTGAAGTGAGCGTCCGTATTCCCTCCGAGAGGATCGTCTGTCTTCAACACCATTCCCTGGATATCATCACTCAGGTGGGAGGTCAGAAGTCTCTTGTCGGCGTTGTGAAGGGATGGGAGAGACTGCTCGGCGGGTACATGAGGGATGTCTTGCCGGGCATAGAGGCTCTGCCGACGCCGGGAGACCTCAACGACTGCAACGTCGAGGAGATCGCGAAGCTTAAGCCCGACCTGGTGATCGTCGCGGTGCAGTTTGATAAGGGAAAAATCGCACAGCTCGAGAAATTGGGAATTCCGGTCCTCGTCGTGGCCCTGCGCACGTGGCAGGGGGAACAGAAGGAGGCGCAGAGTCCGGATCTTGCCGATCCCGATACGGCGTATACCCTGGGGTGTAAATGGGCGGTCGAGACCCTCGGCCGGCTGACGGGACGCGAGAAACAGGCGGAGGCTCTCTGGAATTTTGCCATGGAGAACAGGAAATATGTCGAAGAGCGTCTGGGCGACATCCCCGAAGCCCAGCGGATACGGGTATTCATCGCCAACGAAAACAACATGACCTACGGTACCGGGAAGTATGTCAGCTGTCAGCTGGAGAGGGCCGGAGCCGTCAATGTCGCAGCGAAGGAGCTGAAGGGTTACAAAGAGGTGAACTTCGAACGGGTTGCCAAGTGGGATCCGGACGTCATTATCGTTCAGGATCGTTACAAGGAGGTCTACGACGAGATTTTGTCCTCCGAAAAATGGAAGCCCGTCAATGCGGTCAAACACGGACGGGTTTACCTTGCGCCGAGCTGGACCAAAATATGGGGCAATCCGGGCCCTGATTCGATCGCTCTTGGAGAGCTCTGGCTGGCAAACCGCTTTTACCCCGAGCGCTTCGATGAATCCGTCTTGAAGGACAAGGTGGAGCGCTTTTATGGGGAATTTTACGGAATTCCTTTCAAGGGGGCTTTTTGAAGAACGTCCACGCATCCCGAAGCCTTTGCCTCGGCCTTCGGGCCACCTTGGTGCTGATTCCGGTGGGCATCGCTTTTGCCTCTTTGATGATTGGCCCTTACGATATCGGCCCTCTGGAGGTTCTGAAAATCCTGGCGGGAAAGCTCCGGCCGGGCTGGGAGGCATCGGATAGCATGGCGGTCGGCATGATTTGGCAGGTCCGACTGCCCCGAATTCTGGCATCGGCCATGATCGGCGCCGGTTTGAGCGTATCCGGCGCCGTTTTTCAGGGGCTGTTCAAAAATCCCCTGGCCTCTCCCTATACGTTGGGGGTCTCGAACGGCGCGGGATTTGGTGCGGTCCTGGCCATTCTCTTCTCCGGCGGAGCGGTCCTCGTCCAGGTTTTTGCCGTCGGATTCGGAATGCTTTCTTTGGGCATCGTCTTCGTTCTCGCGGTCCGTAGCAGGCGGTCCTCCGTGACACTCGTGCTTGCGGGAATGCTTGTTGGCGCTCTCTTTTCGTCGCTCGTCTCCCTGCTCAAGTTTATCGCCGACCCTTATGAAAAACTGCCGCAGATCGTCTTCTGGCTCATGGGCTCCTTTTCCTCGGTCGACTACCCTGAGCTTTGGCGGATTCTGCCCTTTTACATCATCTCTCTGGCCGTCCTGCACCTTTTTCGGTGGCGGCTCAACATCCTGAGCCTGGGGGACCGGGAGGCCCAATCCATGGGGGTGAACGTAAGGGCAAACCGTGTCGCCGTAATCGCGGCCGGCAGCGTACTGACCGCCCTCTCCGTCAGTGTGGCGGGCGTCATCGGCTGGGTGGGGATCGTCGTTCCTCATCTCGCCAGGATCCTCGTGGGGCCGGACTTCCGAGTGCTGCTTCCGGTGAGCGTCTCTCTGGGGGCTTCATATCTGATTCTCATCGACGGAATATGCCGAACGCTCACCGCCTCGGAAATTCCTCTAGGGGTCGTCACGGGTATTGTCGGTGCGCCTCTGTTCATCTATTTCATTTACAAGAGAAGGGTGAACTGGTGATGCGTCTGGAGGTACGCGATCTGAGCTTCGAATACCACAGGGGAAAGACCGTACTGGACGGGATTTCGTTTGCCTACTCGGCGCCGGACGTCCTCTGCATTCTGGGAGAGAACGGAATGGGGAAGAGCACGCTCCTCAGATGTATCGTCGGAGAGCTTCGCGGCAGCCTCGGAGAAATCCTTATTGATGGGGTCCCCGTGAAAAACTACGGAGCCCGGGCTTTGGCCACAAAAATAGCCTACCTTCCGCAGACGCACGTGCCCTTCTTCCCTTTCTCCGTACTGGATGTCGTCGTCATGGGGCGGATCTCCCGCATGGGGTACCTGGCCAATCCCGGCGCCGAGGAAGAAAGGACGGCCATGGCAAAACTGGCGTTCTTGAACGTCGCCCACCTTTATGACAAGCCCTACACGGACATTTCCGGCGGAGAGCGCCAACTGGTGCTGCTGGCTGCAGCCCTGGTTCAGGAGCCGGAGGTGCTGGTACTGGACGAGCCCACCGCCCATCTGGATTTCGGGAATCAGTTTCGTTTCCTTCGGTTGGTAAGAAGCTTGAGGGATCAGGGAATAGGGATTATCATGACGACGCATTTTCCCGACCATGCGCTCGATGTGGGGGGAACCACGGCGGTTCTGCGAAAAGGGCGGCTGGCCGCATGGGGCCCGTCAGACGATGTGATCGACGGCGAACTGCTGTCCACGGTCTACGGCCTCGATGTCGAGGTCGGACGCCTTGGAGGACGGAAGTTCTGCCGGGTGCGGTCCTGAGGGACGCCCCCTATCGGAAAGGGATTTTCCCCTCCCTTTTCCGGTGCATGAGCCCTCAATAACGCAGCGAATTGCAAGTGTTGCGTTCGTAGAAACTGCCGTCCTCTCCCCCTCTCACGATCTCCCGGTAAAAAGGAGTCCTGAATCATGAACTGTGCGTTCGTCTCCTCGGAATCCTGTGCTGCATGGGGCTTCGGTTTTTTGCTGATGCCGGAGGCGGGCGGTGTGCGGCCTGCCCCGATCCAAGCGGAGCTGCGTCCTTAAAGCCCTATGAGACGCTCGCTTTCCGACTTTGCCCCACTTCTGCCGGGTGATGAAGGGCTTCCCGAAATCCTGGAGGAGATTCGAGGCGAACTCTCCGTCGGTGTCGCGTGGCGAGAGTTGGGTACAGGAAAAGTCATCGGCTGCCTGGCGCTGGATCGTCCGAACGGCATTTCGGGAGAGCCCCTCGGGGGGGAGGGCTGTTTGTCGGCTCTGCGGCTTTTCTATGGGCAGCGGCTGGCGGGAAGCCGCCTGAAGGCCCGCTATCGTAATGAACTTGTACAGGACCTCATCTTCTCTCGAAACATCTGCTCCTCACCGCAATGGACATGATCGATATCGAGAACGTCATCGTCGAGTACCCCGAATCCACGGCACCCTGCGGGGCGAAGGGAATCGGGGAGCCGGTCATGCCGCCCATCGCCATCGGAGAGAGTAGTAGCCTCCATTTTCACGGGCTTTTGCATTTCGGACCGCCATTTTCGTCAAGGCCATTTCTCTGCCCTCCCGTATAACGATTTTGGGCATGCCTGTGCATAACGAAAATCCACGTCGTATAACCTCAAGAGTCCACTAAAACATTGCAGGACTATTGAAAAGAGGTTTGACCGTATAATTCCCCAAGGCCATTCCGAGTCCCTGATTCCATTATGCGGTTTGTTATACGACAGCCGATTCGATTCAGGGATATTCCGGTCGATAGCGTCAGGCGAGAGAAAAGCAAAAACCCCGCTCGCCAGCGGGGTTTTTGACTTAGTCAGATTTTCGTAAAAACAAAAATGGCGGAGAAGGTGAGATTCGAACTCACGGAACGGCAAGCCGCTCAGTTGATTTCGAGTCAACCGCCTTCGACCACTCGGCCACTTCTCCGCACCGATTCCAACTTTTTTATTATAGCTGTTTTTTATAACCAGTGTCAAGGAGAATTGTGTCGCTTTGTCGTTGATCCGTGATAATGTCACCCTATAAGTAGTCAGAGAAAATGTCCCCCCCCGTACGATAGGTCTTTTTGGATAATATCGGCATGGAGCAGGAGCGAGTAAATCCCCTAACCGGGAAACGCTGTTTTTCGCCCACCGGAAGGGTGAGGGAGCGCCGTCATCGTTGTATGATATAATACCTTGGTCTCAAAAAGAAACGTGTTTTTTGAGCCGTTAGCTCAGTCGGTAGAGCACCGGACTTTTAATCCGGGTGTCGTGGGTTCAAGTCCCACACGGCTCACCAGTCCAATCTCAAAAGCGGTCCCATCGTCCAGGGGCCTAGGACACAGCCCTTTCAAGGCTGCGACGCGGGTTCGAATCCCGCTGGGACCGCCAGTTAAAAGAGCGCCACCGACACCGGACTACAGCCGTGATACAATTCTCTCGAAAAGATACGCGGGGGCCTGTCCTCCTTTCATGAAAGAGCTGCTGACCTTGGCGGGGGCGGCTCTTTTTTTGTGCTTGCGCCTCATTATACGACGGAGTACGGTAAAATAGGAGATGGAAGGGAGGTGAGCGCATGACACGTATACGAGAACTGCGGCAGGCCAAGGGGTTGACGATGGCGGGGCTGAGTTATGAGGTGCGGATACACCCGTCGATCCTCTCCTTAGTGGAGCGGCGCAAGGCCCCGGCGAGCGAGCGGGTGCGTGAGGGGCTGAGTACGTTTCTCGGCATTCCCTTGCGGGAGGCGTTCGACGACAAGGGGCTGGCGGTATGAGGCCAAGAAAAAGCCGTCCGGGGCATGGACGGCGAAAGGAGATGAAAGATGTTGACTGTCGGGAATATTGTACCACGAGCACCACGAAGGAGGGGCGGCGGCGGGATACGCAGGGCGTTCGACAAGCGTTATCGGAGTGTGCTGACACGCGCCTATGATTTTGAGAATCGGGAGTTTGATCTTGAAAAACTGAACGGAATCATTCGGGTTGACGAGGGGGCTCCCGAACTCAACGAATATCGGGACAGGCTTCTCAAGGAGCGGGTTCTTGCCGCTTTGGACTGTGAGCTGGGGGGCGAAACCGCCATGCTGTGGCTGGAATTGGGGAGTGCAAGCCACGCTGCGGGGCACCCCGAGATGCTTCAAGTGGCGCGCGAGTTTCGAGATTCCCTGGAAAAGCCTTTCATGGAGCCGGATAAGTTCGGAAACCTCGTCGACAAACGGGACCAGGAGCTCAAAGTCTGCCATGTCTACGAGCTGCATCGGTATCTGTCGCGTCTCGTGAAGCAGATGAGGTATCTTGCGAAGGTGAACCGCACACCGGCTGCGCGTCGCAAACCGAGGATGGCGGCTATCGCGAGATACTTTCTGCGTGTGCGTCCCACGTCCCGCTCCCGTGCCCCCCGCTCCCAGCGTAGGGCGTCCTTCTCCGTGGCCGCATCCAGTCCGGGCGGAGGAGACTCATCAGGAGACCCAGACTCAGGAGAATCCGGCCAAGGAGATCCCCCCGGGCCTTACCCTTTCCGTTCCTTCGTAATATCCCCACCGAACTATAAATACAATCGAAGACCTTCTCATCCGTGGCTTGGCCTCGGCTGTTGCCGCATGGAGAGGGGGCGGTCGGCATGGTAACGGCACGGAACCGCGAAGCGTGGAAATCCCAGAGGCTGGCCGTGCTGGAACACCTCCAGTCGGGCCGGAGCATCACCCAGGACGAGGCGCGGGGGCAATTCGGCATCATGCGCCTGGCCTCCCAGATCGACGAGCTCAGGCGCTCCGGCTGGAACGTCCTGACCGAGATGATCCCCGTCGGAGAGAACGGAGCGCGTGTCGCCCGGTACTCCCTGGGGGAGGAGCCGAGGCGGGCGAGCCGGTTCCTCCCTGTGGCTGCGGAGAACATTCCCGACGAGCTCAAGGCATTGCCTCAGTGGGTCGTCTGGCGAGGCGTGGAGCGCAACGGAAGGACGACCAAGCCGCCCCGTCAGATCGACGGGCGACCGGCCAAGGCGAACGATCCCTGGACCTGGACGACCTTCGAGAATGTACTGGAGGCCTACGAGGCGGGCGAAGCGGACGGCATCGGGTTCATGTTCGCCTCGGGCGGCGGGCTGGTGGGCGTGGACCTGGACGGTTGTATCGGGGAGGACGGGACGGTTGCCCCCAAGGCGGCGACCATCGTGGAAGCGCTCGGCAGCTACACGGAATTTTCTCCATCGGGCAAGGGGCTTCATATCATCGTCCGCGCCGAGCTGGAGAAGGGGCGCCGTAGCGGGCCGATAGAGGTCTATCCTGGCGCCAGGTTTTTCACCATGACCGGGAGCCTCTATGACGAGCACTCCGAGCTCCGGGCCAATCAGGCGGCGGTGGACGGGCTGGTCAAGGCCATCCGTCCGGAGAGAAAGGTCAAGGGAGCCGTAGCCACAGGGGGAGGGCGTCGCTACCTGCCCAACCCCGAGCTGATCGAGAAGGCCAAGGGGGCCGCGAACGGGGCGAAGTTCTCCCGCCTCTGGGCGGGCGACACCTCGGGCTACAACTCACACTCCGAGGCCGACCTTGCGCTGTTGGCCATGTTGCTTTATTGGACGGACGGCGACGAGGACCGAGCGCGGCTGCTCTTCGAGCAAAGCGGCCTGGTCCGCGAGAAGTGGACGGAGCGGGCGGACTACCGGCGCAGATGCTTCGAGTTCCTCCGGCGGAAGAGGGCGACGGCATGAACGTTTGGGAAAACGACGCCATACTCCCGCTGGAGACCTTGCAGACGTGCCTTGCCGCCGAGGAATGGGAGCTGTCTCTTATACACATCTGACGCTGCCGACGACTAGTCGAGT
>NZ_CAUUGJ010000082.1:0-10702 GCF_963544685.1 uncultured Fretibacterium sp.
CAGCACATCCCCGCCACGGACGACGACGGCGCCCACCGGGACGTCCCCCCTCCGAAGGGCGTCCCGCGCCTCGCCGAGGGCGGCGTTCATGAAGACCTCATCGGCGCCCGACGGCGTGCGGCCCCTCAAGTCGAGGGCCTCAAATCAGGGCCTTCACAGCAGGACCTTCAGGATCAGCTTCCTGACGTTCCCCGGCTCCTTGAAACAGACGCAGGGCTTGTGGGCGTCCTCGGGGAAAAACAGGACGAACTGCCCTGCAGGGACCTGAAAATAGACCCCCTCGCCGGTGAAAAACTGTATGTCGCGCTCGGCCGAATAGGGCTCCACCGCCTTGAGGTCCTCCACGGGGGCATAGCCGTACCATTCCTCCCCCTGAAGGGTGATGTGAATGTCGATGTAGCGCCGATGGGCCTCGAAGCGCCTCGCAGCGTGAGGCTCCGTGGTCGTCTCCACGACGTCCATGAAGAGGTTCTCCCCATCGAGCTCCCGGCGCCCCAGAGGAAGGGCGTCCAGCCTTCCCTGCGCCGCCAGATACTCCAGTCCCTTTTTCACTCCGATACCCAGGCCTCCGTAACGGGAGGGGTACTGCACCGTCCCCAGAATCATGCGTCGATTTCCCCTATCCATTCCGCTATTTTTTTAATCTGGTCCATGCCCTGAACGTCCGTCCTGAGGAGCGGCAGACGCACGATGCGGCGCAGGCGGCCGAAACGCTCCCCGATATCCTCCAGATACCCCTTTTGCGCCGCCAGCCGTTCGCGGAAGAACTCGCCCGCGTCCTCCGGAATCACCCGGTTGACCACGACGCCCCCCACGCCGATCCCGAACTTCATCAGCATCTCCACGGCGCGCGCCGTCTCCAGAATCGGCATTTTCTCCGCATTGAGCACGAAGTAGAACGCCGAGGCCCCGGGGTCCGTCAGATAGCGCCGGCTTCGCTCGAAACGGTCGCGCCGTCGCACAAGGGCATCGACGACGGGGTCCTCCTCCGCCCTCCTCCGCATCTCCTTGTCGAACCGCCCCGCCATCCCGAACATCTCCATCGCCTTCCGGCGTTTGGCGATGAGGTTCTCGATCCACCCGCCCAGAATCTCCGGCAGCGAGAGCAGGCGAAGGGTATGTCCCGTGGGAGCGGTGTCGAAGACGATCGCGTCGTACGCCCTGCCGCGCTCGTCCATCAGCTCCACGAACTTGTCGAAGATGGCGGCCTCCTCCGCGCCGGGGGAGGAGTAGGCGATCTCCATCTGTTTCTTGATCTCGTCCACGATCGCCGGGCTGACGATGGAGAGCATCCTCTCCTGTATCTCGGAGATGTACCGCCTGGCCTCGAGCGCGGGATCGACCTCCAGCCCCCAGAGGTTCTCCGCCACAGGGGTGATGTCCGCCCCCAACTGCACGTCCAGGACGTCGGACGTGGAGTGGGCGGGGTCCGTCGAGACGAGGAGCGTGCGGCATCCGCGGGAGGACAGGTGGCAGGCGTAGGCCGCCGCACAGGTGGTCTTGCCCGTCCCCCCCTTTCCCCCGAAAAAGGTGAAGGGCCTGCAGCCCGGACCCGGCAGGCCCGCCCCGCGTTCCTCAAAAGACGATTCGCTCATGCACCCTCCTCCGCCCCGTGCAGGCTACGTAAAATCATACTGCGCCGCCTTCTCGGCGACGACCGATTGACGATTCATTATACGCCTTTGCCAGGGAAGCATCTCCTCCGCCAGGTAGGGAAGCAGCTCCAGCGTGTAGTAGGAGATGGGGTTCGGCAGCCCCAGGTAGTCCCCAAAGAGCAACAGCATGACGTTGTCGTTCATGTCCCAGGCCTCCTTGCGGATCGCGGCCACCCGCTTCTCCATAAAGGTGCCGATCACGAACCACCAGGCCCATTCCCCGAACGTCCGGCACGCGCGCCCGAACCGGGCCCGCAGGCCCTCAGTCTTCTTCTCGGCCTCCTCCGTCATCCCCAGCGCCTCCCTTCCGGGCACGGCCCCGCCCGGGCCGCCCCTTCTGCATCTCCGCCGCCATCGCCTCCGCCACCCGCTCCCGCCCCGTGTTGCAGAGCGCCGTGAGCGGGCAGGCCCCGCAGAGCGGCTTCCGCGCCGAGCAGACCGCCCGGCCGTGTTCGATGATGTTGACGTGCCCCCCAAGGTAGCGCCCGGGGGGGACCTCCCGCTCCATCAGCGCGCAGATATCGTCCGGGGACGCCTTTTCGGGCACGAACCCGACGCGGCGGCAGACCCGGCTGACGTGGGTATCGACGGGGAACGCGGGAAGATCCATGTCGAACATCAGGACGCACGCCGCCGTCTTCTCCCCCACGCCCGGCAGCGCGGTCAGGTAGCGCCTGGCCTCGTCCCGCCCCCGCTTCGCGAGCTCCGCGATGGAGTAGGCGCCGAAATCCCCGCGCACGATCTCCAGGATCTTCAGGATGCGCCGCGCCTTCGTGGGCGCCAGACCGGCGGGACGCACCACATCCTCCAGGGCCTCGGCTCCGGCCCCGGCGACGGACTCCCAGCTCGGGAAACGCGCCTTGAGCCGCTCGAACGCCATGTCCCGGTTGCGGTCGTTCGTGTTCTGCGAGAGCACGGTCAGGACAAGCCCGTCCAGGGGCTCCCCGTGCCCCAGTTCGGGCGGGTCGGCCTCGTTGTGCCAGACCCCCTCCAGAAGGTCCAGGACGGAAAGGATCCAGCGCCTCAGCGGTCCGGCCCCGTCCGCGGGCGGAGCGGATCGGTCCATCCCCACCCTCAGGCGGCTCACCGGCCGCGTCTCCCGGCCGGACTCTCCTCCTCCGGCCTGCGGCCCCTCCGCCCTCCCTCATTCTCCTCGTCGTCCCCGCCGAGTTTCCTGCGCAGCCTGACGTTGTCCGATAGGAGCTTCGAGAGCCGCGCCTTGGCCCTGCCGTGGACGGATACGGGCGCATAGGAGCCGTCCCGGTGCTCCCGCCCGGCCCGGACCCCGGTGAGCAGCTCGATGCCCTCGTCGATCGTCCCCACCGCCCAGACGGAGAACTTACCGTCCTTCACGGCCTGGAGCACGTCATGATCCAACATGAGGTGCCGAACGTTCGCCCTGGGGATCATCACCCCCTGACGCCCCGTCAGCCCCGCGATCCTGCAATAGTCGAAGAAGCCCTCGATCTTCTCGTTGACGCCCCCGATCGGCTGGACGTTGCCGAACTGGTCCACGGAGCCCGTGACGGCGATCCCCTGATTCAGGGGAAGCCCCGAGAGGGCCGAGAGAAGGCAGTAGAGCTCCGTGGAGGAGGCGCTGTCCCCCTCGATGCCCCCGTAGTTCTGCTCGAACGTGATCCGCGCGGAGAGCGTCAGGGGCATGTCCTGGGCGTATTTCCTCCCCAGGTAGCTCGAGAGGATCATCAGCCCCTTGTTGTGGATGGGCCCCGTCATGCGCACCTCCCGCTCGATGTTGACGACCCCCTCCTGCCCCATGAAGACGTTGGCCGTGATGCGCGAGGGGTGCCCGAATCGGTAGTCCGTCAGGTCTATCACGGCGAGGCCGTTGACCTGCCCCACCACAGCTCCGTCCGTATCCACCCGGATGACCCCGTTCTCGAAGGCGCGGGTCAGCTTCTCCTGATACATGCCCGAGCGGTAACGCTTGTGCTCGATGGCCTTGCGGACGTGCTCCCGGCCCACGCGCGGCTTGTTCGACCCGGCGGCCCAGGCATGGGACTCCATCAGGAGCTCCCGGAGCCTTCCCAGCTCCGCCGAGAGGAGGTTCTGGTCCTCCGCGTCCCGGCTGGCCCACTCGATGACCTCGGACAGCGCCTCCGCGTCGAAGGGCTTCAGGTTCTCCCGCCGCAGGATGTCCCTCACGCACAGCCCCATCCGGCGCTCCGTCGCGGCCGTCCGGGGCATATCCGTGTCGAAGCTCGCCTTGATCTTGAAGAGCTTCCGGAACTCCGGGTCGTAATACTGCAGCAGCTCGTAGATGTAGGGCATCCCGATCATCACGATCTTGAGGTCCATCCGAATCGGGCTGGGGCGCAGCGAGGAGACGGGGATCGCCCCGTACTGTTCCCCGAGGTTCTCGATGGACGCCTCCTGAGTGCGGAGCAGGCGCTTGATCGCCTCCCAGGACATGAAGTTCATGAGCACCTTCTCCGCATCGAGGACCAGGAACCCGCCGTTGGCCTTATGAAAGGCGCCCGCCACGATGCGGCGGAAGTCGGTGTAGAGGTAGCCCTGGCGGCTCTCGTACTCGACCTTCCCCGCGAGGTTGTAGTAGGTGGGATTGGTCTCCCAGACCACCGGAGCTCCGTCCTTCGGGTCGTTCGAGACGAAGAGGTTGCCCAGATACCGCGAAAAGTCGACCTCGGCCGACTCGTCCCGGACCGCGGTGACGAACGCCCCGAAGTTCTCGATGACGTCCTCGGCCATCCGGTCGAACCATTTCGACAGAGGCTCGTTGCCCGAGTACGGCTCCCGGACGTCCGCCATGCAGGGAGCTATCGCGGTCCGGCATATCTCGGCCTCGAGCTCGCCGATCCGCTCCTTGAGCTCCTTCTCCATATCACGGATGCGGCGAAGCCCCAGAAGCGTCCTCTGGGACACCTCCTCGGACAGCGCCTGATAGCGCTTCTGCTCCTTCTCGTCCAGGGCCTCGAACTCCTCCTGCTGGATCTCCCGGACGACGGGCTTGCCCTCCTCGTCCTTCGCCTCGATCAGGGGGATGTTGACGAACCCCTGGGGGGTGCGTTTGAGGGAGAAATGGCGTTCGGCGGCCCAGGACTTGAGCTCGTCCATGATCGCCCCCGCCTTCTCCTGAAACTCCTTGACGTACTGCGCCTTAGCGTCCTCGTACTGGCTCTGCTCGAAGGCCTTGCCGATCACGGTCTTGAGCTCGTTCAGCAACCCGCCCAGGGCAGTGCAGAGCTCCTTTCCCCGGCCGGCGGGCACCGCCATCGCCAGGGGCTCCCCCGGCTCGTCGAAGTTGTGAAGGTAAAGCCAGTCGTCCGGAGCGGGGAGCTCGGCAGCCCGCTCCCTGAGACGTTCGAGCGCATAGCTGGTGCGCCCGCTGCCCGGCTGGCCGGTCACGAAGATGTTGTATCCCCTCCCCGGGACCATCAGGCCGAAGGAGATCGACTCCACCGCCCGTTCCTGGCCGATGAGCCCCACCCCTTTCCGGCCGGGGCCCCATTCGTCGGTCCCCTTCACCTTCCAGCTCCCGGGGTCCTTCAGCCGTCTCAGTTTCCCGGGCGTCAGCTTCCATTTATCCGTCACGTCATTCCCGCCTTCTGTCCCATCGTGGTGTCCTGAGCCAGGACATCGTCGGCGACATCGAGATTGTAGGGTTCAATAAAATTTAAGTAAGAAAATTCAATAAGGCCGGCACGGAAGGGTCCGCCCCCCGGAAAAACACCCCGTCCCCCTCCTCGATTTCCGGACAGGGGCCCCCATGTTCCGGTATTTATCCTATCATGAGCTCCCTGCCGATTCCTCGTCAGTTTACCGCAAAAACGATTTCCGCGGAAAAAGGATGGAACGGTCCTCCCGCCCTGCCCTGCTATAATCTAAGGACGCCCCGCCTCGGACGCCGCGCGGAACGCAGGGAAGCGCCCGGGGGCGCGGGCAGTCCGAAGAAATCAACCAGTTGCCTCACCAGTTGAGCGGTTCGCTCAGGGGGTTCATCGGGGAGGCTTCATAGAGTTCAGTGTGTTCCAAGATCATCCCGGACAAGCGACAAAGGAGGCCTAGCGTTGTTCCGAACTTTCTTCTCCCAAGTCCTCACCCGCCTCTGGCCCCCCCGCCTCCTCGGCGGGCTGGGCAGGATCCTGACGGAGTGGCAGGGCTCCGACATTCGGGAAAGGGGGATTCTGCTTCTCGTCTTCGCCCCCATGCTGCTCTGCGTCCTGGGGCTCCTGTTCAGCGTGGCCTCCTTCGTCCTGTTCGTGCTCCCCTCCTTCATCCTGAGGATTCTGGGCTGGGCCGTGCTGACCGCGCTGTTCGGCGCGGCGGGATCCTACTGCCACGACAGGCTGAAGGGGCGATCCTCATCGCCCTCCTATCATGCCGACCAGGACTTCTACGACGTTACGGAGGAGGCGTCCGGCTCCAATACGAAGGAGAGAACGTCCTCATCGAAGGAGGAGGACCCTCCGTCCTGGTTCGACAACGTCCGCAGGATGCGCTGGAGGGAGTGAGGAGGGGCAGGGAACCGCCCGCCCCTCGCCGAGGATCCGGAGCTCCGGTCCGGGCTCCGTCACGGCTCCGGGCCCGTCCGCATTCCGATCAGGCTCCGATGTCCTGAACCAGCTGTCTGTAGACTTTGACGAGTTCGACGGAATTCAGGCTGCAGGCGACTCCGGCAATGCCGGACGCAAGGCGCCTCCTGGATTCCGCCGCATCGTTCGTATAGACGTAGACCGGCTTGTCCGCTGCGCGGCACGCCGCGTAAATTCTCTCGAGGGCCGCGAGAAAATCCGGATGCTCGAACCTTGCGGGGATCCCCATGCTGATGGAGAGGTCGAACGGCCCTACGAATATCCCATCCAATCCCTCCAGAGCGGCGATCTCCTCGATGTGTTCCAGGCTTTCGGCGGTCTCGCACTGTGGGATCACCATCAGTTTTTCGTTGCTGTTGGCCATGAACTCCTCCAGCGATCCGGAGGCCCAGGCCCTGTTTCCGAATCCGCAGCCCCGTCCCTTGATAAAACCGCGGTTCCCCGTCGGCGCGTACTTGGCGAGGTCGATCAGGCGCCGGTATTCGTCGACGGTCCTGAGGCAGGGGACGATCAGGCCCTCCGCCCCGCAGTCGGCTGCGCGCTGGATCTCCCTGTGGTCCACGCCGGCGATCCGGACGACGGGAGTCAGGCCGACGCCCTCCGCCGCCCGGATCAGGTCCATCATGGTCTCCGTGTCGAAGGGGCCGTGCTCGCAGTCGATGATGACGTAGTCGAGCCCCGTGTAGCCCAGGCACTCCATGGACGACGGGTCGCCCAGGTTGAAGAAGGTTCCGATGACCGGCTCCCCGGCCCTGTACTTTTCCCTCAGTTTATGATGCATGCTCCTCCTCCTGCAACGGTTTGACGTGCCTGCGCCCTGCCCTAGGGAAAGAGGAGGTCGGGCCAGAGAGGAATCCACGCCTTCATCTGGACCAGGCCGATATCCAGGTAGACGGCCAGCATGGAACGGCTGGGGTAGCCCGAGGAGGAGAGTTCCCTAGGCAGCGGAATCTGAATCCGAACTCGGCTCCAGGGCGGGGAGACCTTCGGGGGGGCAGCCATGGAGAAAAGCGTCGTTCCCCCCGTGAAGGCGCTGGCCCGGACCAGGGGCAGAGGGGGAATGTCGCGGGCCCAGACGTCGAGCCGCAGGCCGTTTTCCAAACAGAAACGGGTCAGGGTCAGCAGCTCGTCCAGGGAAAAGAGGATCGAGGAATCCACGATAACATTGGTCAGCGTCCCCCTGTGCAGGGACCAGAGGGGCGGAAGCGTGATACGGACGTCCTGCCCGCTCTCGGCGCGAAGCTCCTTGAGGGTTGGGGGCAGAACGGAGCCCTGAGGCAGGGTGCGATGCAGCAGCAGCGCATCGAGCGGGGCACGCGGCAGCCATTGCATCGCGGAGCGGATGGTCCTCTCGTTCCAGACGGAATGGGCAACCGCCGAGGCATCCCTGAAGTAGGAGACGAACGGGGTTCCCAGGGTCGCCTCCACGAGAAAGCTCTCCTTGTCCTTATCCAGGGCCAGAACGGGGCGGTACAGCCCCAGAAAGCCCTGCTCCGTATCCCGGGAGGGGAGCATCGTCGCCTTGAAGAGCCGCGAGGCCGAAACATCCAGACAGTACAGGTCGCCACGGGGCGACGGGAAAAGCGCCCAGGCGTTCTGGAGGTCCGCCTTCAGGAGGTCGAGGTTTCGGACCTCCTTTCGCCCGAAATCGAGCCCGGCACGGAAGAGCTCCCCCTTCTCGGAGAGGACGAAGAGCTCACCCAGGGGAGACCACGCGACGTCGCGCGGCATCGGCGCCTCGGCGAAAAAAAATTCCCGCCGGCCGACGGCATCCAGCAGATAGACCCTGCCGTTGCCGCGGTCGGCGACGGCCAGCCAGTTCGCGTACCGGCTTATCCCCACGGGCTCGAACAGCATATCCCCCTCCGGCGGGGACCAGGACGCCAGATGCCGCAGGGACTCCCTGTCGTAGAAATCGACGGACCGCGCCACGGGGTCGGCCACGGCGAACTCCGCCTCCGAGAGCCAGCAGGCATCCGCGACGTGCGAGTCCACGCGCCCCCGCAGGTCCATGGAGATGTCCTGGCCGGAGACAGCGGAGAAGGAATGGACCTCCCCATCGACGCCAAAGACGAAGAACGTCCCGTCCCCAACGGGAAGGGCGGCGGCCGGAGCCTGAGCGGAGACGGCCCGGAACCCGTTTCCTTCCTCGGACAGGTAGACCTTGCCGCCCAGCGTATCGCAAAGGCAAAGAGCGGCGTCCAGCGCATCCACCTTGCCCAGCCCCTTCACGTTGAAGGGGCGCAGGATGCCGCCCCCCCATTCCTCCTGAAGGTCCGGCCGGGAGAACTGCCATCGTGAGGCGATGGGAAGCGGGCTCAGGACCGCCCGGAGCAGACGCTCCTGTGCCAGGAACCAGTTGAGGATCCGCGGCGCGGTACGGTCCATGGCCCGGACCTCGAGATAGCCGGACAGGGCCTTACGGGCTGCCTCGAAGTCCCCTGTGCGGGCCGCGGTCAGCCCCTTGAGAAGGTAGTAATCGACCAGATAGGTATTCGCCTTGAGGGCCCGATCCAGGTAATCCAGCGTATTCCAGTAATCCCGCTCCAGAAAATAATCGTATGCCCGAGTGAAGTGACGTTCGGACTCGTCGAGCTCCGCACGCGGGAGCTCGGCCCCCGTGGAGGGAAAGGCCGTTCCCAGGAGAAGTCCCAACACCGCCGTTATCAGGATCGTTCGTCTCATTTTCGCTCCCCGTCTGACTCGCACCCGTTTCTCGCTACTGAAAAAAAGAGCGGTAGCCGTAAACGATGGCGGCCGCGAACAAAAAGCCCAACAGCATCCTGAGGTACAGGACCCATAAATCCCCGCCGGGGAACTCGCCTCTTTGAATCTTCACCACCAGACGAGCGACCAGAAGCGCAAGTCCGAAGGAGAACAGCCCCAGAAGGGCATACACATTGCCCTGCGGCATTTCGCCCCAGCCTCAGGGCCCCGGAGGAAGGAGCCGCTGCTTGGCCGTGAAGGAACCGGCGGAGACCCTGAAGGCCAGAACGCCGCGCAGAGCCGCGTCGGGGATGGAAAAATCCGATCGCCCCGTCTGGTGCTCCATGATCTTCAGCAGCGCCCGCAGTTTCTCCTCGGGGTCCTCGATAAAGCCGACCGTCCCCTCACCGATGACGCTCGAGTAGGCAAAGCCATAACCGCAGGCGGCCTTGGCCTCGACGAGCTTGTGCCCGCAGTCCATCTCGAAGCACACCTCGGGATTCCTCCGCAGGATCTCGATTTTGCGCCCCTCCAGGGTGCTGTGACAGTAGAGCTCCAAAACGCCGTCCCGAAGGTCGAAACCGAAATTCATCGGAACGACATAGGGCCGCCTTCCATCGACCATCCCCAACCGAAGGACCTTGCAGTCCCCGATGATGCGTCCAATGGCCCCGAGATCCGTGACCTCCCGGTCCTTTCGCCTCATGCGACCTCACGCCCCCAATCCGCAAGCCTTTGTCAGTCAAAATTATAGCAAAGCGCGGACATCGATGAGATCCTTCCCGGGAAAACCTGCAGCCCTTCCTTTACAAAAAGCCGTTCGGGTACACTGCGCCCTTTTGTCGACAGCTTGGTCCATGTTTAGCGGCACGCTCTTCACTCCAGAAGCATTACCTTCCTTCTATAAGCGGCTCCTTCAGCAAAAAACCTACCACTGGAGGCTGCTCGTCCTCTGCAATCATCAGGGAAAATTGCAGTTTTTCAGGAAACCATACACATGCAAAACCCGGAACTTCCTGAACGGGAGAACCTAAAACAGGAGATAATTCCCTTTGGACTGTTTTATATCTCCTCGACACAGCCCTTTTGTCTTTGGCATATTCAAAGTATGAGGATGCTGTCGCCCTGCCCTGCGATGTTACGACGCTGAAAGCTGCGCCAACTTTTCCCTGCCCGTCCACATGAAACCAATTCAAAACATTGCCCGCAACATCGTCCGGTTTCCCTAAAATCTCCTGAACCTTCTCAACGGAGGTCCCCGGCTTCAAGGACATCAATGTCTCATAGATCTCCCTGCCGCTGCGAGAGGAAATCGGTTCCTCTTGAAAAAGAAACTGTTTCGCAAGCAAAAAAACGAGAGCAAACAAAAACAGAACTGCAAGCCCCGCATAAAGTCTCTTCCGGTTCATCCGTCTCCTCCTCTCATCCGTTAGGGCTCTTCTACAGCCACGTGGATGGGTGACGCGGGTTGCACATCAGGAAACTCGAGGGCATGATCAAACCCAGCCCCAAAACGACCGCCGGAATAAAAAAGTAAAACCCGGGAAGATCGTTCATCCAGAACCAGAGCCCCATCGAAACGGCGAGGGGAAACAAAAAGGCTATCCGATTCGCCGTCCCCATCTCCACCACCCCCAACATTCCCAGGGCGAGGCTCAGGAACCACCCGAACGCGATCGACGCAAGGAAACCCGCAGTCCACCAGGTACTTTCGGCTTGGATTTACAATCTAAACGCAACAGTAGGGGGTGAGAGAAGATAAAAAAGCCC
>NZ_CAUUGJ010000083.1:0-10649 GCF_963544685.1 uncultured Fretibacterium sp.
CACTCGACTAGTCGTCGGCAGCGTCAGATGTGTATAAGAGACAGGAGCTGGTCAGCCTCGTGGGCGGGGGTGGAAAGACGACGCTGCTCCGGGCGCTGGGCAGGTTTCTGTCCCGCAGCGGCACGACCCTCCTGACCACGACGACGAAGGTGGCCCCCAACGATCTGCCCCTGCTCCTCCTGGGAGGATATGAGGGGCCGGAGGAGGATACGGAGCGCATCCGTGCTGCGCTTCGGCTCCATTCCCCGCTGCTGGCGGCCCAAAGGCACGTGAGGGACGGGGATCGGGAGAAGCTGGAGGGCCTTCCCCCCGAGGCGATCGATCGCCTCTGGAGCGACAAGGCGGCCGATTTCCTGATCTGCGAGGCGGACGGGGCACGGCACAAGCCTCTGAAGGCCTGGGCCGATTGGGAGCCGCCGATCCCGTCCCAGACGACGCTGCTCTGCGCCGTGCTCGGCGCGGACCGGCTGGGCGAACCCCTGACGGAGGACTGCGTCCACCGCATGGCGCTGATGACGGAGCGTTTCGGGTTCCGGCCCGGGGACGCCCTGACCCCCGACCGGCTGGCGGCCCTGCTGGAGTCCCCCCACGGATACCTGAAGAACGCGCCCCCTGCGGGCAGGAGGATCGTCTTTCTGAACCGCTCCGACCTGCTGCCCCCCGCCCGACTCGACGCCCTGACACGGGATTTTCTGCCCCGTACCGCTCGGCTGCTGGGCTCCTGGGACCTTTTGATCCTGGGCTCCCTGCACGAGCTGCGCGTCGAGGCCGTCCTGATGCCGAGACGGGGCCGATGATCGCCCTGCTTCCCGCCGCAGGGCTGTCGCGCCGCATGGGGACGCAGAAGCTGCTGCTTCCGTTCGGGGCCGGAACGGTCCTGGAGGCCGTCATCGGAAACCTGCGCGCCGCCGGGCTGATTCCGATCCTCTGCGTCCTCTCCGAGGCGACGCTCCAAGGGCTCCGGCCCCTTGGTGAAGACGTGACGGTGCTGATCAATCCGGCCCCAGAACGGGGCTACGCCTCCTCGCTCGCGATCGCCCTCGACGCGTTGGGCAGGGCGGAGCCCGCTGCCCAACGGGAGGGCCCCTTCTGCCTGATGCTCGGGGACCTGCCGACGGCACAGGCGCACGATATGGCGCGGCTGCGAGCGGCCTTCGAGCGCCGCCCCGCCGGGTACACAGCCCTGGCCCCCTATCGGGAGGGGCGTTTCGGACACCCCATTTTTATGGAAGGGCTCTGGCGCGACCGCCTGAGATCCGCATCCGGGGATCGGGGCGGTCGGGACGCGATGGCGCGATTCATGCCGGAGGTGCTGACGGTGGAGGGGGAGGACGGCTTCTTCGACGACCTGGACACCCCGGAGGACTATCGGAGGGTCTGCCGTCCGCAGCTCTGAGCGGATCCGATCCGAGGACGGCGCTCCCCCCTCCCAAAGGGAGGGATTGACAGGCGCCCGGGATTGCGGTAGATTATTTCCGAAATTAAGTTTGTATCGACAAACTAATTGAAGAAGGGGGTACTACGGAATGTTCGGGCGGAACGATACGAGGGTCCTGCACTTCGGCCTTCCGATATTGGGATTGTTTTTCCTTTTATTTTCCGTGGATTCCGGGCTGGCCTTCGCCGTTCTCTTCTTCTGTGCCGTGGCCGGCTCGTCCGTGTTCCTCAAGCGGCGGCTTCGACGTTTCTTTCGAGATTCAAACACTTTATAGATTTTCCCTCCATTTTTCTTCCGCTCTCTTTTCGTCCCTTTCTATCCGGAGACCGGGACGCTTGAAAAAACCTTCGGCGCCCACGATAATGGAACCGGGTGCCGATATTTCGTCTTGAACGTTCCGTTCGTCTCTTCGCCGTTCGGCATAGCAGGTAAGGAGGAATTCGCATGCAGAACACGGTAATTCTGATCGTAGCCGGCTACATGCTGCTGATGTTGCTCATCGGCTGGTGGTCCTCGACACGGATCGCCTCTAATGAGGACTTCATGGTTGCCGGGCGCAGGCTCGGCCCCCTGTTGATGGCCGGTACCTTGGCCGCAACGGAGATCGGCGGAGGAAGCTCCCTAGGCGTCGTCGAAAAGGGATTCGGGGCCTGGGGGCTGAGCGCGTCGTGGTACGTCACCGCGATGGGCATCGCCTTCGTCATTCTAACCTTCTTCGCCCACAAGTTCCGGACTGCCGAGGTCAAGACCGTTCCAGAGTACTTCCGCAGACGATACGGGCCGTTCTCCGGCGCCATCACGGCCATCGTCATGATCCTGCCTCTGATTGGCCTGACGGCGGCGCAGTTCATCGCATCCTCCACCGTCGTCTCTGTCATGCTTGGGCTCGACTACCGGATGGCGGTGCTCGCCGTCACCTTGGTCGTCACCGTCTACTCGGTCATGGGCGGGCTCTGGAGCGTCACCCTGACCGATTTCGTGCAGGTCTTCCTGATCCTCTTCGGAATGGCCGCGGCCCTGCCCTACGCGCTCGGCATGGCCGGGGGAATGGATAATGTCGTCGCCAACGTCCCGGATGGGACTTTCGGCCTCTTCAAGGGGATCGGTCCCTATAAGATCGCGGCGCTCGTGATCATGTACATCGCCTCCTTCACCGTGGGACAGGAGGCTGTTTCCCGCTACTACGCGGCCCGGGACGGGCGGGCCGCACGGCAGGGCTCCATCATCGCCGCAGTCGTCAATTTCGTCTACGCCTTTATCCCAACTCTGCTGGGCATCATCACCTTGGCTCTGCTCAACATGAACAAAATAGATTCCGGCCTCATCCTGAGCGAGGGGCCCAAGTACGCCCTGCCGCACTTGGCCATGGCCACCATGCCCGCGGTCATCGTGGGACTGCTCTTCTCGGGGATCCTCTCTGCCACCATGTCCAGCGCGGATTCCGACCTTCTGGGCGCGGGGTCCATCTTCGGCAACGACCTTTACAAGACGTTTATCCACCCCGCCGCATCCAGCACCCGAGTGCTGAAAGTCACCCGCGTCACCATGGTGATCATCGGGCTACTAGCCGGGGCCGTCGCCTATTTCAATGTTGGCAACATCATCACCCTTCTGATGTTCTCCTTCACGCTTCGGGCCGCGGGCTCCTTCTTCCCCTATGTTTTCGGCCTGTACTGGAAACGCGCCTCCGAGGCGGGAGCCGTCGCCTCCCTGATCGTGGGAAGCGCGACCGTCCTCCTGATGGAACATCGGAAGGACCTGGTCCTGGATTTCCTCACCCAAAAGGGGTTCAGCAACCCTGTCGTCCTGAGGCTCATGGATGAGCCGATCCTCGTAGCCCTCGTACTGAGCTTGGCTGCCTTCCTTCTCTTCTGCCTGATCGCCCCATCCCGGCGCAATACCACGGAGCTGGTGCCCGAGGAGTAGCGGCCCAACAACTTCTCAGCACAGCGGGGGCCTGCCCCGCTCTTGGATACCCGGAGGCATCGTGGACCCGGCAGGACCTGAGGTATAATGAACCTGCCGCGACCGGGAGATCGGGACGCGGCTTCCGGAAACCGAGAGCAACGGCACAACCGAATACTCGAGGCGCAGGTGCCGGCGCGTATGCCGGCGAAGAGGGAAGCAGGCGAAAATCCTGCACGGTCCCGCCGCTGTGAGGGGGAGACGGCCCCGAAGGTCACTGGATCGATCCGGGAAGACCGGGGGAACGCTTTTTCACGTCGACGATCCCGAGTCAGAAGACCTGCCTGGGCCGCAGACGTCAACCCCCTACGGACGATAGGGAGGGCGTGCCGGCTTTTCATGCCTTTTTTTCGTGTCAGCGGGCGCTCCTCCACCCTGGACGTGGAGGAGCGTTTTTTGTCGGGCCGGCCGGGCTTTTCGCACGGACTGCGGACGCGGAAATGTCATGGAGAAATCGGGAGGCTTTCATGTTCGTAAAGATCCGAAAACGGGACGGCCGTGAGGTGCCGTTCAATGCGGAGAAGATCGCCGGGGCCATTCTGAAGGCCCTGGCCGCGGTCGCGGAGGACACGGGGGAGGCGGCCAGGCAGGATACGGCGCTCGCCCTGACGGAACAGGTCGCGGAGCGTATGGAAAAGGAGCTCGCGGGGTGCGTCCCCCAGGTGGAGGAGATCCAGGACATCGTGGAGAACGTCCTCATCGACTCCGGGCACGGGCGCGCGGCCAAGGCCTACATCCTCTACCGCGCCCGCCGCAGCCAGGCGCGCGAGATGAAGAGCCGCCTGATGAACATCTACGAGGACCTGACCTTCCGCGAGGCGCAGGACAACGACCTGAAGCGCGAGAACGCCAACATCGACGGCGACACCGCCATGGGGACGATGCTCCGCTACGGGTCCGAGGGGGCGAAGTACTTCAACGAGATCTTCGTCCTGCGCCCCGAACACGCGGAGGCGCACCGAAACGGCGACATCCACATCCACGACATGGATTTCCTGACCCTGACGACGACCTGCTGCCAGATCGACATCAAAAAGCTCTTCAAGGGCGGGTTCGGCACGGGGCACGGCACGCTGCGCGAGCCGGCGGGCATCCGCAGCGCGGCGGCCCTGGCCTGCATCGCGCTCCAGTCCAACCAGAACGACCAGCACGGCGGGCAGAGCATCCCCATGTTCGACTTCGCCCTGGCCCCCTACGTCGCCAGGACCTTCAAGGGCCTCTACCGGAAGAACCTGGCCAAGGCCCTCGGGATGCTGCCCGACGCGGACGACGCCGCCGAGTGGGTCGAGGCCCTGCACGAGGAGCTGCGCGGCGCCCCGGACGGGACGATCCGCCTGGGGAACCCGGAACCCTTCCAGGCCATGGAACGCTCTCGCTTGGAGCGGCGGTTCGGGGACGGTCCCGCCGCGCGGGCACAGGCCCTGGCCCTGAGCGAGGCGGAGCGCGAGACGGACCGGGAGACCTATCAGGCCATGGAGGCCCTGGTCCACAACCTGAACACCATGCACAGCCGCGCCGGGGCCCAGGTGCCCTTCAGCTCGCTCAACTACGGGACGGACACGTCTCCCGAGGGGCGCAGCGTCGTGAAGAACCTCCTGCTCGCCACGGAGGCGGGGCTGGGACACGGCGAGACCCCCATCTTTCCCGTGAGCATCTTCAAGGTCAAGGAGGGCGTGAACTACGCGCCGGGCGACCCCAACTACGACCTCTTCCGGCTGGCCTGCCGCGTGAGCGCCAGGCGGCTCTTCCCGAACTTCGCCTTCATCGACGCGCCCTTCAACCTCCAATACTACCGTCCGGGGGAGCCCGATACCGAGATCGCCTACATGGGGTGCCGAACGCGCGTCATCGGCAACGTCGCCGACCCCGGCCGTCAGATCGTGACGGGCCGCGGGAACCTGAGCTTCACCAGCGTCAACCTGCCGAGGCTGGGGCTCCTGAGCAGGCGGGACCGGGCCGGGTTCTTCCGTATGCTGGACGAAAAAATCGACCTGGTGATCCGCCAGCTCCTGGACCGCCTGGAGATCCAGTCCAGGAAGAAGGTCAAGAACTTCCCGTTCCTGATGGGACAGGGGGTCTGGATGGACTCGGAGAAACTGGGCTGGAACGACGAGGTGCGCGAGGTGCTCCGGCACGGCTCGCTGTCCCTGGGGTTCATCGGCCTGGCGGAGTGCCTCAAGGCCCTCACCGGAAAACACCACGGCGAGAGCGAGGCGTCCCAGGCCCTGGGGCTGGAGATCGTCGGGCACATGCGCTCGCGCATGGACGAGGCCGCGCGGAAACACGGGCTGAACTTCACCCTGCTGGCGACGCCGGCCGAGGGCCTGTCCGGCCGGTTCGTCCGGATGGACCGGAAGCGCTTCGGGCCGATCGAGGGGATCACCGACCGCGACTACTACACCAACAGCTTCCACGTCCCCGTGCACCACAATATCCGCGCGCTCGACAAGATCCGCCTGGAGGCGCCCTACCACGAGCTGACGAACGCGGGACACATCACCTATATCGAGATGGACGGCGACCCGTCCCGGAACCTGGACGCGTTCGAGAAGGTCGTGCGCGCCATGAAGGAGGCGGGGATCGGGTACGGGGCCATCAACCACCCGCTGGACCGCGACCCCGTCTGCGGGTACACGGGCGTCATCGACGACGTCTGCCCCGGATGCGGCCGCTCGGAGGGCGGGGTGCGGTTCGAGCGCATCCGCAGGATCACGGGCTACCTGGTGGGGACGCTCGACCGGTTCAACGACGCCAAGAAGGCCGAGGAACACGACCGTGTGCACCACACCGGATCGCACTGAAACCCCTCTCGGGGCTCCGCCCCGAACCCCGCCAAGGGAGCAAGCTCCCTTGGATCCCTTTTATCGTCGTGGGCAGGGGAGCTGCCGCCCCCCTGTCCACGACGATACGAGGAGGGGTGCAGGGGGACTTGTTCCCCTGCTGGGGGTTCAGGGGGCAAAGCCCCCTGAGGCACTTTAATGCGTCTCCGGGTCGCGGGCGTCGTTGAGGAGTCGTTCGTGGACGGGCCCGGCATCCGTTTTACGGTGTTCGTGCAGGGCTGTCCGCACCGATGCCCCGGCTGCCACAACCCGCAGACCCACGCCTACGAGGGCGGGTTCTGGGTGGAGGTGGGGTCGCTTTTGGCGCGGATGGAGGAAAACCCGCTGCTGGACGGCCTGAGCCTGAGCGGCGGCGAGCCCTTCGAGCAGGCGGAGCCCCTCGCGGAGCTGGCCGAGGGGGCGCAGGCGCGCGGGTACGACGTGATGACCTGGAGCGGCTACACCTTCGAGTTCCTGCTGGCGCACCGGGACGAGCGGCCGGGCTGGCGTCGGCTGCTGGACGCCTCGGACGTCCTCGTGGACGGGCCCTTCCTCATCGCCCAGCGGAGCCTGGGTCTGCCCTGCAGGGGCTCCAGGAACCAGCGCATCCTGGACCTTCGTCGGTCCCTGGCGGAGAACGCTCCGATCCTCCGCTCTCTTTGATGTTCCCCTGACAATTCCACGGCAACGGCATGAATCCCGAGATGCTATAATAACTTCACTGCTGTTTTTCTCTTGTTTATTTTTAGAAATTTCAGCCCTGACGAAGGGGGGGTACGGCTGCGGCGGAGCACTCGAATTTCTTATTATGACGTCTTGTAGGACCAAAACATATTCCTGGATCGGACTGCAGTGGGAGAGAGGGGAAAATGTCATGGCGGAACCTGCAACATTGATGAAAAGGATCATGGACTGCAACAGCATCGTCAACGGGTTCGTCTGGGGGACCCCCATGCTCTGTCTTCTGGTGGGGACGGGCGTATACCTGACGATCATTCTGGGGATGCCCCAGCTGCGCTATTTTTTCCTCTCACTGAAAGAGGTGTTCGGGAGGAAGAAGGCAGTTCAGAGGACCGAGGGGGACAAGTCCATCTCCTCCTTCGCGGCTCTGGCGACGGCGATGGCCGCTACCGTGGGGACGGGCAACATCGCCGGCGTAGCCACCGCGCTCCACCTGGGGGGGCCCGGAGCCCTGTTCTGGATGCTGGTATCGGCGTTCTTCGGCATGTGCACCAAATTCTCCGAGGTGACCCTGGCCGTCCATTTCCGCAAGAGGGACGAGCACGGCGACTGGCGCGGCGGGACGATGTACATCCTCGAGCACGGGACGGGGCAGAAGTGGCTCGCGGTTATCTTCGCCCTGTTCGCCTTCCTGGCCTCCTTCGGCATCGGCGCGGCGGTCCAGGCCAACTCCACGGCCGAGGGGCTCTCGCTGGGTTTTGGGGTCGATCCGCTTTACAGCGGCATTGTGCTGGCTGTCCTGGTCGCTCTGGTCATCATCGGGGGCCTGAGGAGCCTCTCCACCGTGACCACCTACCTGGTCCCCTTCATGGCCGTCTTCTTCGTCATATGCTCCATCCTCGTGCTGGGAAAGAACGCGCAGCACATCCCGGAGGCCATCTCATCCACCCTGAAGTATGCCTTCAATGATCCCATGGCGCTGCCGGGCGCCCTGGCCGGCTGGTCCGTGAAGCTGGCCGTCACCAAGGGCATCGCCCGCGGCGTGTTCTCCAACGAGGCCGGGATGGGCTCCGCCCCCATGGTGCACGCAACGGCCAACATCGACCACCCCGTGCGTCAGGGGCTTTACGGCATCTTCGAGGTCTTCATGGACACGATCGTGATCTGTTCCATGACGGCGCTGGTCATTATGACGACGGAGAGCCTCACGGGACAGGCGAACCTTACGGGGGCCCAGCTGACGCTCTACGCCTTCGAAGTCGGCCTGGGGCCACTCATCGGGAAGTATGTGCTTTCGGCCGGCCTTGCGCTCTTCGCCTTTACGACCATCCTGGGGTGGTACTGGTACGCCGAGACCGCGGCGACCTACCTCTTCGGCATCTGGTTCAAGCCCGTCATGAAGGTCTCCTGGATCGCACTGATCCTGCTCGGCGCCGCGGGAGGGCAGATCCTGGGGACGGGGGCTCAGTCGTTCCTGACGGAACTGTGGGACCTGGCCGACACCCTGAACGGGCTGATGGCCATTCCCAACCTCCTGGGGCTCCTGCTCCTGTCGGGCGTTCTGCGCACGATCGTCAAGGATTTCGACCTCGAGAGGAAGAACGGGAAGCTATAATAGACTGGAGGGGTCTTTTCGACCCGGGAGAGCGTTCCGCGCTCTCCCGGGTCGCATAAGTTTCAGGGAGGCGATTTACGTGGCTGCTTTGTCTTCGGGCTCACCAACGCGCATGGAGGTCTTTGCGGATGCCCTCCGTCACAACTTCGAGGTCGTCCGTTTCCTCGTCGGGCGGAAGCGGGACATCCTCGCGGTGATCAAGGCCGACGCCTACGGCCATGGAGCCGTGAGGGCCGCCGGGATCTATCGCGAGCTCGGGTGCGGGCACTTCGCCGTCGCCCGCCTGTGCGAGGCCCTCGAGCTCCGCGAGGCTGGGATAACGGAGGACATCCTGATCCTGGGACAGGAACCCGAGAGCTCCGCCAAGGCGGTCGTCGAGTATGGCCTGACCTGCACCTGCGCGGAGCTCTCTTTTGCCCGGGAGCTGAGCCGTGAGGCGGCCTCGAGGGGCAGGAGGGCGAAGGTGCACATCAAGGTGAACACGGGCATGGGGAGGCTGGGTTTCCTGCCCGAGGACATGGGACGGGCCGCGGAAGAGCTGTTCTCCCTTCCGGGGCTGGACGTCGAGGGGGCGTTCACCCATTTCGCCGTCGCCGACGAGGAGAGGCGCGATTACACCGACATGCAGTTCGAGCGGCTCGGGAGGGCTCTGTCGCTCCTGGAGGATAAGGGGCGGACCCTACGCATGCGTCACGCCTGCAACAGCGCGGGCATCCTGAGCCATCCCGACAAGTACCTCGACGCCGTCCGGCCCGGAATCATACTCTACGGCGTCTCGCCCGTCAAGCGGCTTCCCGAGGCGGTGACGCTCCGCCCCACCTTCGCATTCAAGAGCGCGGTCGTCTCCCTTCACGACGCAGCGCCCTCCAGCGGCATCGGCTATGGACTGCGCTACATCACGAGAGGACGCGAGCGCATCGCCATCGTCCCGGTGGGCTACGCCGACGGATGGAGCCGGACCCTCTCCGGGAAGACCTCCGTCCTGATCCGCGGCCGGAGATGTCCCGCGGTGGGTTCGATCTGCATGGATCAGATGATGGTGGACGTCACGGACCTGGACCATGTGGAACTGGGGGACGAGGTCGTCCTGATCGGCCGTCAGGGCGAGGCCGAGATCACCGTGCAGGAGGTTGCCGAACTCCGCGAGACGATCCCCTACGAGATCCCCCTGGCCCTTTCGCGGCGGGTCCCACGGGTGTACCTCTAGGCTTTCTTGAGATTGTTTACAACGGACAAAAATCTGATATAATGAAATGCTCCGGGGGAGATGATGAGGAATATGCCCAATAAAATTGTAGCTCAAAATCGCAAGGCACGGCACGATTATTTCATCATCGATTCCCTGGAGTGCGGCATCGTCCTGACGGGTACCGAGATCAAGAGCGTCAGGGCGGGCAACCTGAACCTGAAGGACTCCTACGCTTCGATCGAGAAGGGCGAGCTCTGGCTGATGGGCATGCACGTCTCGCCTTACGAGAAGGGGAGCTATTACAACCACGAGCCGGAGCGGGACCGCAAGCTGCTGGTCGGCCGGCAGGAGCTCGTCCGTCTGGGAAGCAAGGTGCGGGAGAAGGGGTTGACTCTGGTTCCCCTTTCGGTCTACATAAAGGACGGGCGAAGGGCGAAGGTGGAGCTTGCCCTGGCGAAGGGAAAGACCTCCTACGACAAGCGCGACGCCCTGGCGGACCGGGATGCGAAGCGCGATATGGCCCGCGTGGTCCGGCACCGGGGGCGCTACGAGGAATGAGCCCCCGCCGGTAAGCGAGCGGACGCCTTCCACAGGACATCTGGAGGTGGGGCGTGTTGGCCGCTTAGGGGCCTCATCAGAGCTGGTCGTCTGCTTGCGTCGATAACGCGGCAACGGTGCCGCGTATCGACATAAGCGATCGACACAGCATCCGGGGCTTAACAGCCCCGGATAAGCAGCGAACCAACGAGTGCAACGAGTTGAGTGAGTCGTTTAGGGGTCTCATCAGTGCTGGTCGTCTGCTTAGGGGGCGACAGGTTTCGGAAAAGGTGAATTCCCCTCGAAGAGGGGAAGAGAGGTTCCCCTGGGGGACCGTAGGTTTCGAAGCCCAACGCACATGTATCGGATGGAATAAAGTTGATTTAGCAACAAATGCCGGGGGCG
>NZ_CAUUGJ010000084.1:0-10611 GCF_963544685.1 uncultured Fretibacterium sp.
GATACCATAACGGTAGCCTTTTATAAACCAACCACTCCTGATAGCGAGGAGCCTTTCTCTTCAACATCGCGGCCGTCTTCATCTTTCCCGCGCTCGGACACCTTATGAGGATGGGCGACCAGGGGTTCGGGATATGGGCCGGCACGGCGGTCAACGACACCTCGTCCGTCCTCGCGGCGGGATACGCCTACAGCGACGCCGCCGGCAAGCTGGCGACCATCGTCAAACTGACGCGTACCCTGATGATCGTGCCCATCACCTTCGTGCTCGCGCTCTACACCGCCCGGACCAGAGAGGGAGCCTCGCACTTCAGTTTTTCCAAGGCCTTCCCCTGGTTCGTGCTCGGGTTCGTGGCCGCCTCCCTGCTGCACACGTCGGGGATCGTGAGCCCCGAGATATCGCGCTCCCTGACGGTGTCCGGGAAGTTCCTCATCGTCGCCGCCATGGCCGCCATCGGGCTCAACACGCACATCGGCAAACTTCTGGCCAACGGCCTGAGGCCGATCCTTATGGGTCTGGTCTGCTGGATCAGTCTGGCGGGCACGTCCCTGGTCGTGCAGCATTTTCTGGGGCTTCTGTAGCCTCACGCAGAAAAAGAGCCGGAGGATGTTCCCTTCTATGGGAACCCTCCGGCTTTCTTTCACCCTTACAGCGCTTCCTTTTTCCTAAATCCCGGCGGCCTTGCGAAGCGTCTCCGCGCGGTCCGTCCTCTCCCATCCCGGCAGGGGGGTAAGGTCGATGCGGCCCATGTGTCCGTAGGCGGCCAGCGCCCTGTACTGAGGCTTGCGCAGGTCCAGGTCCCGGATGATCGCAGCGGGCCGGAAGTCGAAATGGGCGCGCAGCAGCTCCACGATTTTCTCGTCCCCGATCTTCCCCGTGCCGAAGGTGTTGACGTTAAGGGAAACCGGCTCGGCCACGCCGATGGCGTAGGCCACCTGAATCTGGCACTCGTCGGCGATCCCCGCAGCCACGATGTTCTTCGCGGCGTAGCGCGTCATGTAGGCGCCGCTGCGGTCGACCTTGGTGGGGTCCTTGCCGGAGAAGGCCCCGCCCCCGTGGGGCACCCATCCGCCGTAGGTATCGACGATGATCTTTCGGCCCGTCAGGCCGGTGTCGGCCATGGGACCGCCCTTGACGAAACGCCCGGTCGGGTTGACGAAGATACGCGTCTCCGAATCGATCAGGTATCCAGGGACGATGGGATTGATCACGTTCTCGATGATGTCCGCACGGATCTCCTTGAGGGTCGCCTCCGGATGGTGCTGAGCGGAGACGACGATCGTATCGGCGTGGACGGCTTTCCGGCCCTCGTAGCGGAGGGAGACCTGGGTCTTGCCGTCCGGGCGCAGGTAGGAGATCGTCCCGTCGCGGCGGACCTTGCTGAGCTGACGCGCCAGGTTGTGGGCGAGGGCGATGGGCATCGGCATGAACTCCTCCGTCTCGTTGCAGGCGTAGCCGAACATCATGCCCTGGTCCCCGGCCCCGATTCTGGCGATCTCCTCCTCGGAGAGCTTCTTATCCTGCTTGTCCCGCACCTCGATGGCGTTGTCCACGCCCTGGGCGATGTCCCCGGACTGCTCGTCGATGGCCGTGAGGACCGCGCAGGTCTCGCCGTCGAACCCGTACTTGGCGCGGGTGTAGCCGATGTCCTGAACGATCCCGCGCGCCAGCTTGGGGATGTCCACGTAGGTCCGGGTCGTGATCTCTCCCGAGACCATCACCAGACCCGTCGTGCAGAGCACCTCGCAGGCCACGCGGCCGTTGGGGTCGTCCTTCAGGATTGCGTCCAGGATGCCGTCCGAGATCTGATCGGCGACCTTGTCGGGGTGCCCCTCCGTGACGGACTCCGAGGAGAAGATGAATTTTTCCGTGTTTGCCATAGTCCTACCTCCCGAGAATAAATGAACGAAAGACAAAAAAACACCCTTCCCATCGGGAAGAGTGTCTGCACAACCTTATGCTCTTCCTCTCATCATCCAGCCTCGCGAGGCTGCTGGTATTGGCACCTGATTCGACAGGTTGCCGGGCTTCATCGGGCCAGTCCCTCCACCTCTCTCGATAAGAGATCTCATTATAAAATAAATGAACATTGCCTTTGGGAAACGGAAATTCGCGTTTTCCTTCAGATTCCACTTTCTACCAGAGGACTATTGTACCCCTTTTTGACGTCCCGTCAAGGACCGTTTGCGGCCCGGCGAACCATCCCGCTCCTCCCGCCGGAGGTCAGCGCCCATCCTCCGAGACCACGTCGCCGCTCTTGATCAGGATGACGCGCTCGCCGGAAAATACGAGGTTGTACTGTTCCCGCGCCATGTGCTCGATGCCCTCCCGGGATTTGTAGAACGAAACCTTCTCCCGATAGTCGCGCACGCTGTCCTGTTTCCTGCGCAGGAGCTCCTCGCGTTCCTCGATCGCCGCGTTGAGCTGGTCGATCCTCCGCCATTCGAAGAAGTAATGCGTCCCTATGATGAGGAAGAGGAGGAGGACGAAGGCGACGAGCACGATTCTCCGCAGGGGGGGCATGTCACATCCGCTCGGGGGCGCTCACGCCCAGCAGGCTCAGGCAGGTGTGCAGGACGATGCGCACCGCGTTCGCCAGCTTGAGACGGCCGAGCTCCACCTCCCCGGCCTCGCCCAGGATGCGGTTGGTGTTGTAGAAGGAATGGAAGGCGCCGGCCAGCAGCCCCGCGTAGGCCGTCAGCATCTGAGGGGCCAGGTCCCGCGACGCGTTCTCCACCTCCCGCGGAAAGAGCGCCAGACAGTCCGCCAGCCCGCGGGCCGCCTCGTCCTCGAACAGGCTCTCGGGGATCGGAACGCCGTCCGAGCCCAGACGGTCCGCACTGCCGCCCCGGGCCGTCCACTCCCGGACGACGCTGCAGATTCGGGCATGAGCGTACTGGACGTAATAGACGGGGTTGTCGCTGCTCTGCTTTTTTGCGAGGTCGAGGTCGAAGTCCAGCTGGCTGTCGCTCCGACGCATGAGGAAGAAGAACCGCGTGGCGTCGACGCCGACCTCATCCAGGACTTCCTCCAGGGTGACGAACTCCCCCGACCGGGTCGACATCGCCACGGGATGGCCGTCCCGCATCAGGTTGACCAGCTGGATCAGCAGCACGTCGAGGTCGTCGGCCGACTTTCCGATGGCCTCCACCCCAGCCTTCATCCTCGGAATATAGCCGTGATGATCGGCCCCCCACACGTCGATGACCCGATCGAACCCGCGGGTCACAAACTTGTCCCGATGATAGGCGATATCCGACGCGAAATAGGTGGGCGCCCCGCTGTTGCGGATCAGTACGCGATCCTTGTCGTCCTCGAAATCGGTCGTCTTGAACCAGAGCGCACCGTCCGACTCGAAGGCGAAGTCGCGCCTCTTGAGGTCCTCCATGGCCTGGCGTACCAGATCCCGCTCGTAAAGGGTGGCCTCGGAGAACCAGACGTCGAAGCGGACCCCGAAACGCCCCAGGTCCTCCTTGATCCGCCCCAGGATGACGTCCCCCGCGTACCGCTTGAACCAGGGCAGGCTCTCCGAGGGCGGCTCCGCCAGGAAACGGTCGCCCTCCCGCTCCAGGACCGTGCGGGCAAGGTCTCTTATGTAAGCGCCCTTGTAGCCGTTCTCGGGGAAGGGAGCAAGTTCGGGACGCCCCGCCAGCTCGAAATAGCGGGCCTGAGCGGAACGTCCCAGGATATCCATCTGGAGCCCCGCGTCGTTGATGTAGTACTCCCGCTCGACATTCCAGCCCGTGAAGGCGAGGATGCCCGCGACGACGTCCCCCACCGCCGCGCCGCGGCCGTGGCCGATGTGCAGCGGCCCCGTCGGGTTGGCGCTGACGAACTCCACCTGCACCTTCCGCCCGCCTCCCAGTTCCGAGGAACCGTACCGATTTCCCATGGAAAGGACCTCGTCCGCGACGGAGGCGAACCATTTTTTCGAGAGGAAAAAGTTGATGAACCCCGGTCCGGCGACCTCGATTTTATCGAAGAAACCGCTTCCATCCTCGCTCAGCCGCCCGACGATCCGGGCAGCCAACGTCCTCGGGGGCATGGAAAACGCCTTGGAGAGCTGCATGGCGGCGCTGGCCGAACGATCCCCCTGCCCCTCGTGCCTGGGACGTTCCAGCTCGAACGCCATCCCCTCCGGGAGGGGCTTCCCCAACTCCTCCGCGACGCTCCGGACAGCCCGAAGCAGAGCCTCCCTCGGGTAGGAAACGGCCGAACCCCGCATCAATTCCTCCGACATATCATCCGACATCTCCGCACTACCTTTCCCTTATATAAAGAACTTTTTGCCCGCAGGGCGAGCGGACACTCCCGTCCCTATTCTTCATCCCTATTCCTTGCCCCTCATCAGCAACGGCAGGGGCCGCGCCGAAAAATTGCGCCAAAGGTCCAGTGCCGTCTTCAAAGAGGCTCCATCCTCCTCCGCCAGCCTCGTCGCCGAAACCTGGAGCCGGACCTCCGCCGTCACCTTCTTCAGCTTGGACGCCTTGAAGTTTTCCCCATAGAGCACCTTTCCGGAGGCGCGTTCCGTGTCCGCGGGGAGCATCACCTTCTCGACCCCCGGGGGCAGCAGCAGGCTGACCCTCTGTTCCATCAGGAAGGGGAAGACCAGCTCCACGGGAACGGACTCACCAGGCAGGGATTGCAGGGACTCGGGGACGAACGCCGGAAGGATGACCAGCAGGTTCTTCCCCTGCATCCCCATGATCCCCGGCATCTCGCCGATGCGGAAGGCCAGCTCGGCCTCCCCGCCGGACTCCTTGAGTGCGGCAGCCTCGTAGCCCCTCAGATTCCGGAAGAGCGAGGGAAGGAGCTCCCCCGCACGGCCGTCCTCCCAGGCGCGAAAGAACAGGGAACGCCATGCGCCGCGCGCCTGGAGGCGCACCGTACCGCTCAGCGCCCCGCCGGGGCTCAGGCTCAGATCGAAGAGGGCGCGCAGCCGGTTTTCCGATGCCTTCGCCTCCGGTATCCTCCTGCCCGCAATGCGCCCCTCCCCGTCCGGGGCGAATATCCGGCGCCCCATCAGAAGGGGCGAGGTCCTCCCCATCCTGGGGGCGTCGTCCATATCGCAGAAGAAGCTCTCCTTGAACCTGGCGCCCTTGAAGGGGGGGACCTCCAGGACCGGGGCCAGCAGAAGCCCCGGACAGACGGGGCTGTCCGCGTCGGGCTCGAGGGCCGTCCTCCAGTGCAGAACGGCGTTCACCCCCCGCTCCTTGAGCCAGGCATGGGCCACCAGGAGCTTTTCCCCGCCCGTCCAGGGCCCCTCCGAGGGCAGCGTCCGACGGCAGCCCTCCGGGAGGATGGTCTCGGGCTGCTCGTACAGCCAGGAGAGCAGGGCGGCCGTTCCCGCCTCCGTCCCCCTTCGGAAGCCCTCGACGGCCTTCGAAGGGGCCTGAGGAACGGTAACGGCGGCCTCGTCCCGCATCAACCTGGCGAGTCCCTCGGCCCCCCGGCGCATGCCGAAGACGACCCCGCCCCGGGTGGAGGCGCGGAGCCCCCCCGGGACCAAGGGGGCGGCATTGACGGTCCGCCAGGTATAGACCGCCCTCCCCTTGCCCTTTTCCACCTCGGGACGGACGTTCTGGAAGGAACGATGGTTTTGAAAGGAATAATGGAAGAAGGGCCGCCCGTCGGGCACCGAGACCTCGACAATCGATTCCCAGACGGGCAGCGACTCCTGGGTCCAGACCAGATCCTCGAGGGAGAGATTCTCCGGGAGGGAGTCCTGCCAGCACAGGACCAGGATGAAGGTCTCGGGGAGCCCCTCAAACCGCACGGAGCGCATCGTCACGCCCCCCTGGTCCCGCTCGGCGGGGAGGACGTCGGCGATCTTCCGGCCGGAATCGAAGGCATAGACCCCCGCCTCCAGGACCCTCGCGTTCCCTCCCGGAGGATTGGGGATATCCCAGTCCAGCCATCGCTTGTCCAGGCCGCTGCGCCCCAGCAGCACCCAGAGATGGGTCCGTTCCATTCCCCCATCCGGGGCAGGGCCGCAGGAGACCCGTTTGAGCCAGACGATGCCCCGCGCGTCGGGATACGTCGAGAAGTCCGGGTTCACCTGCCGCATCCGCGCGAGGTCGTACTCGGGGACCGACGCTCCCGCAGGCGGCGGACACAGGAAAAAGATTCCAAGAAAGATTCCGAGGATGGCCCCCGAAGACAGAAGTTTTCTCGACAAGAACTTCACCATCGGACTCATTCGACGCACTCCTTCCTCATTCCGATGCCCCTCATTAAACGCACTCCTCCCTCAACGGCAATGCCCGCGGGAAGAGATCACGGGGGAGGCTTCAGCGGATGAAACTCAGGCGCCCTTGCCGCAGCAGTGCTTGTACTTCTTTCCGCTGCCGCAGGGGCAGGGATCGTTGCGCCCCACCCGGGGCCCCTTACGGACGGGCTCGGGCCGCCCCTCGCCGCGGGGAAGTTCCTCGGGCACGGCGTCCTCATGTCCCTGCCCAAAACCGGGGAGGACAAAATCGCGCCCCTCGGAGACCCGACGCGGACTGCGGCGCTCCTCCTCGGTCACCACGCGGACCCGGAAGAACTGTTCCGCAAAGGACTCCCTCACCCGCAGCATCATCTCCTGAAAGAGGTTGTAGGACTCGAACTGGTACTCCAGCAGCGGGTCCTTCTGCCCTATGGCCCGGAGGCCGATGCCGCGCCTCAGTTCGTCCATCGCCAGGAGATGGTCGCGCCAGGCGTCGTCCAGGGTGTTCAGCACCACGTAGCGCACCAGCCCCCCGGCGACCTCCGGGGTCAGCTCCTCGGTCTTTTTGTCGTAGCGCGCCTTCAGGGAGGCGACGATCTCGTCCCGCACCAGCTCCATGCCGGCCTGGCTGTCGATGCGCCCCACCAGTTCGTCGCTGCCGGGGCCGAAGATGGCGCGCATCCGCGCCGCAGCCCGTCCGGCGTCCGGCTCCCCCTCCATGGGGAAATAGCGGTCCAGGATCTCGACGATGACGCCGTTCACGACTCCCCAGCCGTAATCGACCATATCCCCCTCGTTCAGGATCGTCTGCCGTTCGTCGTAGACGGCCTCGCGCTGGCGGTTCATGACGTTGTCGTAGGCCAGCAGCTGCTTGCGGATGTCGAAGTGCATCTGCTCGACCTTGTGCTGGGAGGACTCGATGACCTTCGAGAGCATTCCGGACTCGATGGCCTCGCCGTCCTTCATGCCCAGCCGGCCCATCAGGCCCTGGATGCGCTCCGAGCCGAAGAGGCGCAGCAGGTTGTCCTCCAACGAGAGGTAAAAACGGCTCATGCCGGGGTCGCCTTGGCGGCCGGAACGGCCCCGAAGCTGGTTGTCGATGCGCCGGGACTCGTGGCGCTCCGTCCCGATGATCGCCAGTCCGCCCAATGCGGCGACCTTGTCGTGCTCCCCGCGGCAGAGCTCGCGGAACTCCTCCAGCCGGGCCTCGTAAGCCTTTTTGATGCGGCCGAAGACGGCGCGCAGAAACTCCAGCCCGCTCCCCTCCTCCGCGATGCGGCGGTCCCGAAGGTAGTTGCGCGCGAGGTCTTCGGCCTGGAGGTTGGAGTAGCGCACGAAGTAGCCGTAAACGTCCTCCTCGTCCATTCCCTTGACCGTCCATTCCAGGGACGGCCTGTCGGAGAGGAGCTTCTCCTTGGCCAGAAACTCCGGGTTGCCCCCAAGCATGATGTCCGTGCCGCGGCCGGCCATGTTCGTCGCCACCGTCACGGCGCCGAGGTGCCCGGCCTGGGCCACGATGTGGGCCTCCTTCTCGTGGTGCTTGGCGTTCAGCACCTGATGCGGGACCTTACGGGCCTTGAGCAGCTTGCTGACCCGCTCGGAGTTCTCGATGGACGTCGTCCCGACGAGGACGGGCTGTCCGCGCTTGTGGCATTCCTCGACGTCGTCCGCGACGGCGCCGAACTTCTCGAGCATCGTCCCGTAGATCACGTCGGGACAGTCCTGGCGGATCATCTTCCGGTGCGTCGGGATGGTCACGACCTGCAGCCCGTAGATCTCCTTGAACTCCTCGGCCTCCGTGGCCGCGGTGCCCGTCATCCCGGCCAGCTTGCGGTACATGCGGAAGTAGTTCTGCAGCGTGATCGTCGCCAGGGTCTGGCTCTCGCGCCCCACCTTGACGCGCTCCTTCGCCTCGATGGCCTGATGGAGCCCGTCCGAGTAACGGCGCCCCACCATGAGGCGCCCCGTGAACTCGTCGACGATCACGATCTCCCCGTCCTTCACGACGTAGTCGACGTCGCGCTGGAACAGGCGGTGGGCCTTCAGGGCCTGTACGATGCGGTGCGCCAGCTCGGACTTCGCCGCGTCCGAGAAGAGCCCCGGCATCCCAAGGAGGTCCTCGCAGCGCTGGATTCCGGCCTCCGTGACGGCGATGCTGCGCTCCTTCTCGTCCTTCTCGTAGTCCTTTCCCTCCGTCAGTTGGCGCGCCACCCCGTCCGCCTTGACGTAGAGCTCCACGTTGTCGTCGGACGGGCCTGAGATGATGAGGGGCGTCCGCGCCTCGTCCACGAGGATCGAGTCCACCTCGTCGACGATGCAGTAGGCATGGGAGCGCTGGACCATCTGCTCGGCGTGCATGACCATGTTGTCCCTCAGGTAGTCGAACCCGAACTCGCTGTTCGTCCCGTAGGTGATGTCCGCCCTGTAGGCCTCGTAGCGCTCCTCCGGAGGCATGTAGGGGTAGATGACGCCCACGGAGAGCCCCAGGAAGTTGTAGATCGGGGCCATCCACGCGGCGTCGCGCTTCGCAAGGTAGTCGTTGACCGTGATCAGGTGGACGCCCTCGCCGGAGAGCGCGTTCAGGACGACGGCCAGGGTGGCCACGAGGGTCTTCCCCTCGCCGGTCCGCATCTCGGAGATTCGGCCGTCGTGCAGGGCCATGCCTCCGATCAGCTGTACGTCGTAGTGCCGGAGCCCTATCGTCCTCCGGGAGACCTCGCGCACGAGCGCGAAGACCTCGACGAGAAGTTCCTCCAGGGGCTCCCCGTCCCGGGCCCGCTCGCGCAGGCGTGCGCCCATGGCGCGCAGCTCGTCCTCACTCCGGGACTCCAGGTTCTCCGAGAGCTCGTTGATCTGCTCCACGACGCCCTCGTACTTTCTCAGCGCACGGTCGTTGGGGTCGAGCCCCAGCGCCCTCCTTAGTGTGTTCCATATCATTTCCGCTCATTCACCTCTGACGGCGCCCCCTCGGCCGGGAGCGTCCTGATCGTATATCAAGTCCGCGTATCAAAGTTTATAGAGTAGATTCAAATGTTCATTATAGCGCACCGGCCGGAAAACTCCCGAAACCAATAATCCCATGCCATTCCAATTCTTAAGGAAACGCCGATTCAATCGAAGCCCCCGGTGGTACCTCAGCTTGCCTGTTTTAAGAAGGACACTTTCCGGGGCCGCCGCTATCCCCAAAGGGGAGCCTTCCGGCCAGCAGCTCGCTTCGCTTGCGGGCCGATCAGTCCCACGGTAGCGGCATGGGGATTTAAGCAGACTGCCGGCGAGGCGCAGCTCGCTGCGCGAATCGCTCAGGGGTTTCATCAGGCGGTTTTCCCGGGCGTCGAAGGCGAGGGCACGAGGTTTAGCCTCGACGTAAGCGACCGACACGGCATCCGGGACTTGACAGCCCCGAAGGGCTGGGCGTCCGCTTACAGGGACTTCCAGCTCTTGAACCCCTGGCCCAGCACCTCGGTCGCGTCGCAGATGGAGAGGAAGGCATTTGGGTCCTTTTCCTTGAGGAAAGCCTTGAGCTGAACGATCTGCCGCGGCTCCAGCAGGGAGATGAGCACGGGACGGGGCTGTCCCGTGTAGGCTCCGTGCCCCTCGAGGCGGGTCACGCCCTTGCCCTTCGAGGTGATGAAACGGCAGACGTCCTCCGGGATGTTCGTGATGATGAAGGCCTGCTTGCGTTTGTCGAAGCTCCGCGTCATGCCGTCCAGGGTAACGCCGAAGACATAGAGCCCGACGGCTCCGTACACGACCGACTCCAGGCCGATGACCCCGGCCGAGAGCGAGAGGATGAAGAAGTTGACGAAGATGGAGAATCGCCCCACCTCGATCCCGTAGCGTCGGCGCATGACCATCGCGACGATGTCGAGCCCGCCGCTCGACCCTCCCACGTTGAAGAGCATCCCGATGGCGACTCCCTTCAAAAGCCCCGTGATCACCGTGGCCATGAACTTGTCCCGGGGCAGGTTCAGGGGGACGCCCCGGAATATCGGGATGAACAGCGAGAACACCACGATGGAGGAGAAGGTCAGCACCAGGAAGCGCAGGTTCAGGCTTTTGTGCCCCCAGACGATCAGGAGGACGTTGCCGATGAAGATCACCCAACTGGGGGATATCCCGAAGACGTAATTGGAGAGGACGGCGAGCCCGGAGATCCCGAGGTCGGGAAAGCGATAGGGCAGGGTGAAATAATTGACCGCGAAGGCGAAGATGATGTTGGCCGACAGGACGGCGAGCACGGACCGCCACTCCCGCCTCAGCAGGCCCGGCAGGGAAAGAAGAAAGTTTTTGACCAGAGCGCTCTTTTCGGCTAGGACGTTCACGACCGACGACACCTTTCGTTCAGAGATCGGGCGGAAATGCAAGATTCCTCCCGCGGCAAGCGATATTGTATAATAATTAGG